>JBARHM010000462.1:0-19857 GCA_049799235.1 Gallionella sp. | reverse complement strand
TTAAGGGAATGCAGCCATCATGGCGCTCGGTGGAAAAGCTGATAGGCGAGATGGACAAGAAGATGGTCACGCTTAACACCAACGCCAAGCAGATCGATGGCCATATGGCCAAATTCGAGGGGATACGCGCCAAGGACAGCAAGACCGAACATGCGCTGACCACGTCCGCTTTCGTGCAGTTGGCGATCTCGGCGCTGGTCATGGTGATCGCGATGGGAGGCGCATTCATCAACTACAAGCTGATCGCACTGCCGATGTCGGAAATGGTCGGCGCAAGCGATTACATCACCAATAACCTGAAGACCTCGGATGTGGCGGCTTTGGTGATTATCCTGATGGAAGCATCGATGGGGCTGTTCCTGCTTGAATCGCTGCGTATCACGCAACTGTTTCCCAAGATCGCCAGCATGGACGATCACATGCGTCGCCGTTTGATGTGGGCTTCGCTGATATTTTTGATCATCCTGGCTGCTATCGAGTCGTCCCTGGCACTGATGCGCGACATACTGATCTCCGACAAGGCTTCGCTGATGCGGGATTTGGCTTCCGCCGCACCGCCGGTGTCAGATGGTTTGATTGCAAACATACCGATGGCCGGACAGATGATCATGGGCTTCGTGTTGCCGTTCGCGTTGGCTTTCGTGGCGATCCCGCTGGAAAGTGTAGTGCATTCGCTGCGAACAGTCATCGGTGTACTGCTCGTTCAATCCATGCGCGGACTCGGTTTCGCACTCAGGTTCGTAGGCGTGGTGTTCAGGCGTATCGCCAAGGTGCTTGAATTGGCCTATGACGTCCTGATCGTCATCCCGCTGCTGATAGAGCGCTGGGTGTTGGCGTTACGAAACACCCAGCCTGTGAAAGGACAAGTCAAGCAAGGGAGCGCGTCATGAAAAGATGTCTGCCTGTCTTGATCATGCTGCTCGGTTCATTGTTCGTCAGTGCCTGTGGCGACAGCCGTATGCACAGCCAGGGCGTGTATATGCTGGTGGATACCTCCGGCACCTATGCACAGGAGATGAACAAGGCAAGCAAGATCATCAATTATCTGCTGGCCACCCTGAACCCGGGCGATTCGCTGGCAGTGGCCAAGGTGGAGACGCGCAGTTTCACGGAAAAGGATATCATCGCCAAGGTCACCTTCGACAAGCGGCCATCTCAGGCAACCCAGCAAAAGCGTGTGTTCAAAGCCAAGATTGAGGCGTTTGCCAAGGAAGTCAAAGGCAGCGCTTATACCGATATCACCGGGGGCTTGATCCAGGGCGCGGAATACCTGAACGAGACCAAGGCCGGCATCAAGACCATCGTCGTCTTCTCTGACATGCAGGAAGAGCTGGGCAAGGGAACAGTGCGCGATTTCCCGATCAAGCTCGATGGTGTTCGTATCGTGGCGTTGAACGTGACCAAGCTGCATACCGACAATGCCGACCCGCGGATCTACCTTGACCGGTTGGCTAGGTGGGAAGCGAGGGTGCGCAAAGCCGGGGCCACCGAGTGGGTGGTGGTGAACGACCTGGAGAACAATATGGAATCCATCTTGAACACCCGCTGAGAGTTGGCGGCTATTATTTGCTAGGTTTCAATGAAACAAGCCCCGCTATCCGGCCTTTATGGGCCGGATAGCGGGGCTAATTCTTTGGGTGTGGCCCATGCTTGCATATCGTTTTTCCCAGCCCTGAAATTCTCTAAAATCTCTTGAAATCTGCAAAATAGTCACCATTTACCCCACTGCAAATTATAAACGTCCGAAGGGGAATAATATGACTGAAAGCGCTACCGCAAACCGCGAAACTCTAGGTTTTCAAACAGAAGTCAAACAACTGCTGCAATTGATGATCCACTCGCTGTATTCCAATCGCGAGATTTTCCTGCGCGAACTGGTTTCAAATGCGTCGGATGCCTGTGACAAGTTGCGTTTCGAGGCTTTGCACAATGCAGCACTATTCGAGGCCGACTCACAATTACAGATCCGTATCAGCTACGACAAACAAGCCCGTACATTAACGGTCAGCGATAACGGCATCGGCATGAGCCGCGACGAGGCCGTCAATAATCTGGGCACGATCGCAAAGTCGGGCACCCGGGAATTCTTCTCCAGCCTGAGTGGCGACCAGCAAAAGGATGCGAGCCTGATCGGCCAGTTTGGCGTCGGTTTTTATTCCGCTTTCATCGTGTCAGACAAGGTCACTGTCGTGACCCGACGTGCCGGGGAAAGCGCGGATCAGGGCGTGCGTTGGGAATCCGACGGCGGTGGAGAGTTCACCGTCGAGATGATGGAGAAAACCGATCGTGGCACGGAAGTGACGCTGCATCTGCGCCCGGATCAGGATGATTTGCTTGATGGTCACAAGCTGCGCTCCATCATACACAAATATTCGGATCACATCGTCCAGCCTATCCTGATGAAGAAAGAGGAATGGAAGGACGGCAAGCAGGCGGTCACGGACGAGGATGAAACGGTCAACCAGGCTTCCGCGCTGTGGGCACGGTCCAAGAATGATATCTCCGATGAAGAATACAAGGCGTTCTACAAGCATGTCGGACATGATTACGAAGATCCGCTGGCATGGACGCATGCCCGAGTGGAAGGCCGCCAGGAATACACACAACTGCTCTATATACCCTCACATGCGCCATTCGACCTGTGGGACCAGAAAGCACGCCATGGCGTCAAGCTTTATGTGCGCCGCGTGTTCATCATGGACGATGCCGAACAGCTGCTTCCTTCCTACCTGCGTTTTGTGCGCGGTATCGTTGACACCAATGACCTGCCTTTGAACGTGTCACGCGAGATCCTCCAGGAATCGAAAGATATCGAAGCGATACGCTCGGGTTGCACCAAGAAGATACTCGGTCTGCTTGAAGATTTGGCTGCCAATGACAAGGATAAATACGCCAGGTTCTGGGCAGAGTTCGGGCTGGTGCTGAAAGAAGGAACCGGGCAGGACTTCGCAAATCAGGGCAAGATTGCCGGCTTGTTGCGCTTCGCCTCTACCCATGCGGATACCGCCGAAGAAACCGTATCACTGGCGGACTACATCGGCCGGATGAAGGATGGGCAGGACAAGATCTACTACATCACCGCCGATACGTTCAATGCCGCAAGGAACAGCCCGCATCTGGAAGTGTTTCGCAAAAAGGGAATCGAGGTACTGCTGCTCTCGGCGCGCGTTGACGAGTGGGTAGTGGGTTCATTGCCCGAGTTCGAGGGCAAGCAACTGGTCTCGGTGGCCAAGGGCGGGCTTGATCTCGGCAAGCTTGAGGACGAGTCCGAGAAACATGAGCAGGAGAAGCAGGCCAGCGACCACAAGGAGTTGACTGAAAAGATCAAGGTTAGTCTGGCGGAGCGCGTCAAGGAAGTCCGGGTGACACACCGCCTGACGGATTCACCTGCATGTCTGGTGGCGGATGAGCATGATATCGGCGGTAACATGGCGCGTATGCTCAAGGCGGCCGGGCAAAAAATTCCCGCAACAAAACCTATCCTGGAGATAAACCCGATCCACCCGGTCGTGATCAGGTTGAAGGAAGAACAGAAATATTTTGACGACTGGGCTGCGGTGCTGTTTGATCAGGCCTTGCTGGCCGAGGGTGGCCAACTGGACGATCCGGCGGGATTCGTCAAGCGGGTCAACCATCTGATGCTTGAGATGCGGGCGGGCTGATCGTCCTTTACAGGCAAAGATGGCATGGTTGCCCGTGCATCAAACAAGGGAAGCAAAGTGAATGCCCGAATCAGGATAGATTTTGTTTCCGATGTGTCGTGCCCATGGTGTGCGGTCGGTTTGCAATCCCTTGAAGCTGCGCTGGCCGGATTGGGAGAGCAGGTGACGGCTGAGGTGCATTTCCAGCCTTTCGAGCTCAATCCAAAAATGCCGGCCGAAGGGCAGGAAATCAGCGCGCACCTGATGGAGAAATACGGCCTGACGCGTGAACAGTACGAACAAAACACCGAGGCGATGCGAGTGCGAGGAGAACAGGTCGGCTTTACATTCGGTATTGGCAAGCGCAGCCGCATCTACAACACGTTCGATGCCCACAGGCTTCTGCATTGGGCCGGATTGGAAGGTCGCCAGCTGGCGCTTAAACATGCGCTGTTCAAGGCTTATTTTACCGACGGGGAGGATCCGTCTTCCCATGAGATTTTGACCGGCGCGGCAGAGAAAGCGGACCTGAACGCGACCCGTGCCCGGGAGATCCTGGCATCCGATGAATATGCCAAGGAAGTTCGGGAGCGTGAGCGCTACTACCTCGATCTGGGCATCAACGCCGTGCCGTCTATCATCATCAATGAACGCCAACTGATTCGGGGCGCACAACCTGCCGATGTGTTCGAGCTAGCGCTGCGCAATGTCGCCGTGACGCAATAACCAGAAGTGCCTTAATCGAATTGATGCAGGCTGTTACAATTCAACATGTTCAATAACGATACCGTCAGGAACATGTGATGAAGGCAGCAATTGTATTGACGTTTCTTGCGATTTTTATCAGTAGCTGTGGCAAAAGTGCAGATCCGCGCGAAGAGCAGAAAAAGCTCATGCAGATACCGGGCTATCGGGAGGCAAAGCTAATCTGCACTCAATGCCATAAGTTGCCAATTCAGGACCAGCACATACCAGCAGCATGGCCGGGCGTCATAGCGCGTATGGAAGGCTATATGCGAGCGAACAAGAGAAGAGTGCCAACACCCCAAGAAAGCGAAGCTATCATTGGATATTTCCAAAGCAACCCCAACTGAATCACGCGGAAGTTGTAAGCCGACTTCTCTGTAGAACAAAGAAAATGGCCTGTTGCACAAGCAACAGGCCATATTTTACGTATGATGCAGAATTTACGCGTAGCTGCGCAAGCGTTTGGAAAATTCTTGCAGCGCCTCGATTCCGCTGGCTTCGGCGCGATGGCACCAGTCCTCAAGGTCTTTCACCATCTGCTCCTTGGTCGCCGTGGAGCGATGCCAGATCGCGACGAGATCCTGGCGCAAGGTGTAGGCGATATTCAGCTTCTGACTGGTCTGTATTACCAAGCTCAACTTCAATTTTTCCCGCTCGCTCAGGTCGGTCACTTCGATACGCAGCCAGTGCTTGACTCGCTTGATGTCGAGCTTGCCAAGGTCTGGCATACGCTGCTTTAGCTGGGCCATTTCCTCATGATAAGTTCGTTGCAGCAACTTGGCATATTTCGCCAGAACTTCGTATCGATTGGCCAGCACTGCGCGAACTGTATCGACATCGCATACCGTTTTGGCGGTATCCAGACGCACCTTCGGGGCGACCCTTTTGACCTCTGCCAGTCCCAGTGCGGCCAAGCTGCGGATATATAGCCAGCCGATGTCGAATTCGTACCATTTACTGGAGAGCTTGGCGGAACCGATATAGGTGTGATGATTGTTGTGCAACTCTTCGCCGCCGATCAGGATGCCCCACGGCACGATGTTGGTGGAGGCATCGGCGGGCTGGAAATTGCGATAGCCCCAGTAATGCCCCGCCCCATTGATGATTCCAGCCGCAGTGACCGGTATCCATGCCATTTGCACTGCCCAGATGGTCAGACCGATCGCCCCGAACAGAAGTACGTCGATGGCCAGCATCAGCATGATGCCCAGCATGCTGTGACTCGAATAAAGATTGCGCTCCAACCAGTCGTCCGGTGTGTGGCGACCATATTTTTCCAATGTTTCGAGGTTCTTGGCTTCCTTGCGATACAACTCGGCACCTTCCAGCAAAACTTTCCTGATGCCCAGTATTTGCGGGCTATGCGGATCATCGTTGGTCTCGCATTTGGCGTGATGCTTGCGGTGGATGGATGCCCATTCTTTGGTAACTATGCCGGTCGTCAGCCACAACCAAAAGCGGAAGAAATGGCTGGCGATCGGGTGCAATTCCAAGGCGTGATGCGACTGGTGACGATGCAGATATATGGTTACCGATGCGATCGTGATATGGGTCAGCGCCAACGTAGCGAGCACGTACCCCCACCAAGGCAAATCGAGCATACCGCAAGACAAAATAACGGGCAGATCTGAAAACATGCAACCTCCTTGGGATACTGCTAAATACAAATTAATAATGCTAATGGAGACATTCTACAGAAGCAGAATCGCTTCTGCTGGCTAAATTCGCTCCAATACCGCCGCAAAGAACCCGTCAGTGCCGTGTAAATGTGGGCGCAGTTCCAGGTAATCGCCGCATTCGAGCGCGATCCTTTGTTGCTGCAAAACTTCCCCGGCTGGCAGCAACACGAAATCAGGATGTTTATCGATGAAGGATTGCACAATGTGCTGATTCTCCTCCGGCAGGATGCTGCATGTCGCATAAACCAGACGACCGGCCTTTTTTAGCAGACGACTGGCAGAGGCGAGGATGGCGGCTTGCTTCACGGTGAGTTCGGCTATGCTGCCGGGCGACTGGCGGAATTTCAGATCAGGGTTGCGGCGCAGTGTGCCCAGCCCACTGCACGGTGCGTCCACCAGCACGCGGTCGATCTTGCCGGCCAGACGCTTCACTTTGAGGTCGTTCTCGTGCGAGATCAGCATGGGCTGTATGTTGCTGGCTCCGGAGCGTTTCAGTCGTGGCTTGAGGTTGGCGAGACGCTTTTCCGAAACGTCCATCGCATACAGGCGCCCTTGGGAGTTCATCATTGCGGACAGCATCAATGTCTTGCCGCCCGCCCCCGCACAAAAATCCACCACCATGTCGTTGCGTTTCGGTGCGAGCAGGAAACCGAGCAACTGGCTGCCTTCGTCCTGAACCTCGATCTTGCCTTCGATGAACAGTGTGTCCTTGTTCAACGGTATCTTTTCCTTGAGGCGGATGCCGATCGGCGAATAAGGCGTTGCGTTCGCCTCGATTTTTTTGTCATGAAGTTGCTGCAACACATCTTCGCGTTTGGCGAGCAGGGTGTTGACGCGGATGTCCAGCGGCGCACCCTGTTGCATCGATAGTCCGATGGTGAGGATGTCGGCATCGGAATACGAGGCGCGCATCTTTTCCACCAGCCACTCGGGCAGTTCGGCCTGCACCGACAATGACAGCGTCTCGATCTTGATCCCCTTTACCGTGGCGAGCCACTCCTTCTCGTCGCGTTTCAACACCGGTTCGATCTCGCGCAGGTTATAGCCGCCGAACCTGAACAGCCAGGCTAGCGTCATACGGCGCGGCGTAGGATTATTTGCGCAGCTATGTTCCAGCAGCAAGCGGTGACGAAGCACGCCGAACACAGTCTCGGCGACCAGTTCGCGTTCATTCGAGCCGATGCGTTCGTTCTTGAAAAAGTAGCGCAACGTGGTGTCAGCTGGATGCGCCAGCGGCAGGATGGCACGCAGTGCCTGGATGACGAGGTCTAAACGGTATTCGGTGATCAGCATGGAAAAGTCTGCCCTACAATTTTAGGCGCGCAGTCTAGCAGGGTTGAGAGGCAATATCTGACGCGCTACAAGGATGAGTAGGCTGCCCGCGTGGACATCTATTCATCAGAGGCGCGGATATCAGAAACCACAATTTCCTCGGTCACTTCATTCGAACTATCAACCTGGCGGAATTTTACCGGCAGCAGGCGATACTCTTGCCCGAGCCAGATCTCAAAATAAGCTTGGCCCTGGGCGTGCATTTTGCGCAAATGTAATGCACGCAATTTGCCCATCGGGGTGACGATCTCTTCTTTTGCACCGATTTCGATCTGGTATTGTTGCAGTTGCGTGCCGTCATTGACCGGCAGCGGAAAGTATTCTCCTTTCATCTGAATTTGCGAGAGCTGGTACAAAAAGCTCAGGACATCCTGCGCGTTTGCAGGCAGTGCGGTTTCGCTGCCGTGCGAAAACTGCAATGTTTGCGTTGTCCAGTCAAACGTGGCTTGCATGATTTGCTTGCCGCCCTTGGTGATTCTTTCTTCTTCAAATATTTGGGGTTGCAGTCCGGTTGCGACTAACCTGCCGCGGCTGGCCTGGATAAGCCGGTCGCTATTGCGCAGACTGGCCAGACCGGAAGTTTCCCGAACCGATTTCAAAAAATAACGGACTCCCTGGATATCCAGCTGCTGGATAATCTCGCCGATCCTGATTCCATCCGCGCCCTTGTAAACGGTAAACCTGAGCTTCAGGTGCTTGGGAAATGGCTGGGCTGCAGCGGTTTGTTCCGTTCCATCCATCGCGTTCATCGCGCTGTCTTTCGGCTTGGCCGATACGCCGCCTTCAGATTTGGCCAGCGGATATCCGGGTTCCGGGTTTGCGGCGATCGTTTCGACAGGTTTGGGTAACGGTTCCAGTCTGACGCTGAGCTGCGGCAATTCCACCTTGGCTTGCGGCAATTGTATATAGGGCAGCCACAGGATAGCGGCATGTATCAGCACTGAGAATGCGATCGCCAGCGCGATGCGGCGGGCAGGGGTGAGCAAGACTGCGATCACGGCACGAAATCAAATCTGGTCAGCACCTGCATGAGACTGTCGCCGTCCGGATCGGTGATGACCATCTTGTATGGAAAGTTGGCATACTCTGCGGCCAGCCAGATTTCGGTACGGTTTGAGCCGGCTTCAGGCACGCTGGCTACATGCAGCGCCTTGAATGTGCCGAGCGGAACAGTCACGCTCTGGCCGTGCGTGATGCGGTAATTGTAGATGTCCAGCTTGCCGCCGTTGGTCATATGGAAACTCAGCTTGTCGGCTTTCGCCAGCGGCAGGAACATGAATTGGTACATCGCACTCAGGCGGTCTTGAGTATCCTCAGGGAGCGGCACAACAGTGCGCTGTGCCTGTTGAATCATAGTGAGTTGCATGGTGTTCCGGTCGAACTCGGCACTGCGGTTCTTGCCGCCTTCACCTTCGCGCAGATCACTGAATTTCAGCGGCTTAAGCCCATGAGCATCTACCAGTCCGCTGCTGCTGAGGACAATCTTTCCCGGCCTGAATATTGCCAGCAAGCCCGTGGCACGCGTGGTGCTGATAAGCGTGTAGCGATCTTTGCTGAGGGTATAAGCTTCTTCGATCAAGCCGATCGGAATACCGCTTTTGTATATCTCGTAGGTGGCCCGCACGCTGCTCGGAGACGCTGCGAATGAAGTGCCGGCTACACTCAGCATCAACCACGCAAGCACCTGAAACAGATATCTCATTGCTACTCCAGGCTGGGGGAAACCAGCGCAAAACCCGGCTGTTTACGATTAAGGAATAGGGCCCGCCCTTGCTCGCTCAATTTGACTTGATCCTGGCATAGCCAGCTGATGGCTTGCGGATATATGCGATGTTCCTGGTTCAACACTCGCGCCGCCAGCGTTTGCTCGGTGTCGTCATGCATCACCGGAACGGCAGCCTGGATGATGATCGGGCCGTGGTCGAGATCGGGAGTGACGAAGTGCACCGTACAGCCATGGATTTTCACTCCGTCGCGCAAGGCGCGAGCGTGAGTGTCCAGCCCGCCGTAGGCCGGCAGCAACGAGGGGTGGATGTTGACAAGCCTGCCGTGAAAATGCGCCACAAAGGCCGGGGTCAATATGCGCATGAAACCAGCAAGTGCGATGAGATCTGGATGAAAGCCATCTATCGTCCGGGCAAGCATGGTATCGAAGCTGTCTCGGTCAGGATAGTCGCGATTATCCACAAGAGCTGTGGGAATGCCATGCGTTTTTGCGATGTTCAATCCTTCGGCGTCTGCACGATTGCTGATCACTGCCGCGATGCGGCAGGGCAGCTTCGCTTCAAGCAGGGCTTGCATGTTGCTGCCGCGACCGGAGATCAGGATGACCAGTTTTTTCATTGTGGCTTTTTGCCGCAAATCAGGCGACTTGCGTTTGCGCCTCTTTGCCCTGACGCGCGCGTATTGCGCCGATCACGGTTGCGCGCTCACCTGCGGAGTTGAGTTGCGCCAGTGCCGCATCCGCATCACTATTGGCTACGATGACTACCATGCCGATTCCGCAATTGAAGGTCCGATACATTTCCTTTGGCGCAACGTCGCCCATTGTGCTAAGCCAGTCGAACAGAGCCGGGGTGTGCCAGGCTTTGCTGTTCAGTTGCGCGACCACGTTTTCCGGCAATACGCGCGGCACATTTTCCAGCAGGCCGCCGCCGGTGATATGTGCCATGCCCTTAACGGTGAGGGATTTCATAAGCGCCAGCAGCGGTTTCACATAGATGCGCGTGGGCGCCATGATCAGTTCGGAAAGCGGCTTGCCGTCGAGCTTTTGGTTCAGGTCGATCTTGTGGGTGCTGATGATCTTGCGCACCAGCGAATACCCGTTGGAATGCGCGCCGTTCGAGGCGAGGCCGATCACCAAGTCGCCAGCCTTGATGTCCTTGCCGCTGATGATGTCGGATTTTTCCACCACGCCCACCGCGAAGCCGGCAAGATCATATTCCCCGGCCGGATACATGCCGGGCATCTCGGCGGTTTCGCCGCCGATGAGTGCGCAGCCGGATTGCTCGCAACCATAGGCGATGCCCTTGATGACTACGGTGGCGGCGTCCACATCGAGCTTGCCGCAGGCGAAATAATCCAGGAAGAACAGCGGCTCCGCGCCCTGCACCAGGATATCGTTCACGCTCATCGCCACGAGGTCGATGCCGACCGTGTCGTGGCGGTTCAGTTCGAAGGCGAGTTTGAGTTTGGTGCCGACGCCGTCGGTGCCGGAAACCAGCACCGGTTCGCGGTATTTTTTTTATATTTCCACCAATGCGCCGAAACCGCCGATGCCGCCCAACACTTCGGGACGCATCGTGCGTTTGGCGAACCGCTTGATGTTTTCGACCAGACGGTCGCCGGCGTCAATGTCGACACCTGAATCGCGATAAGTTAGTCCGCCGCTTTTGTCAGGGGGAGATTTGCTGGTAGGGCTATTCAAGTTGAGTTTTCGCTTTCTACAGGATAAAGTGCGGCACGATTTAATGCGAATTTTACCTTAAATGACCCTGCCTCGCTTCGCTGCCGCAATGGCTATCCTTCAATATGATGCCCGCGGCTCGGTGGGGTGCAGCCCAACGGAACGGGAGCGCGATGCAGCGGGCTTCCCCGCCCGAAACGCTACGCATCGCCGAGTCCGTCCTGCCATACCATAACATGAATTTATAGAGGCCTAACTTGAGTCAATTACTGCTCGATATTTCACCAGAAAAGCAACCGTCACTGGATAATTTTACAGTGGGGCACAATCTGGAATTGCTCTCGGCATTGCGTCATGCGCTGGCGGGCAGCAGTAGCGAGCGGTGTTTCTATCTGTGGGGCGAGGCCGGCAGCGGCAAGAGTCATTTGCTGAAGGCTTGCGTGCTTGTTGCATTGAATAAAGGAATTGGCGCGATCTACACGCGCGGTAGCGTTCCTCCCCAGAGTATGGACATGGGCGCAGCGGTCGTGGCGGTGGATGATGTCGAAGCACTTGATGATGCCGCACAAATCGGGCTATTCAATCTGTACAACCAGATGCGGGAGAGAGGCGGCATGCTGCTGGTGAGCGGCAAGGAATCCCCTCTGCATCTGAAGTTGCGCGACGATCTGCGCACTCGTTTGGGCTGGGGGCTGGTGTATCAGTTGCAGGTCCTGAGCGACGAGGAAAAAGCCCATGCACTCACGCAACATGCACATGAGCGCGGCTTCGTGCTGCCGGTCGAGGTCACGCAATATCTGTTGCGCCACGGGCGGCGCGACCTGCCCGGCCTGATCGCGGTGCTGGATGCGCTGGACGAACATTCACTGCGCCTCCACCGCGCACCGTCAGTGCCGTTGCTCAAGGAAATCCTGCAGCAGGAATTGGAGTTGAAGTGAATCTGGCCTTATTCGATCTGGATAACACCCTGCTCAACGGTGACAGCGATTTCGAATGGTCGCAATTCCTGATCCGCATCGGCGTGCTGGACCGCGAACTGTTCGAAGCAAGGAACCTGTCCTTCTACGAGCACTACAAAGCCGGTACGCTGGACATCCATGAGTTCCTGGATTTTCAGTTAAAGCCGCTGTCGCGCCATTCGCGCAAAACGCTGGATGAGTGGCATCAGCAGTTCATGCGCGAGCAGGCGTTGGGCATGATCACCCAGCCGGCGCGTGACCTGGTCGACCGCCACCGAGCGGCGGGCGATGTGTGCGTCATCATTACCGCAACCAACAGTTTCGTCACCGCCCCGATCGCGCGCGAATTCGGTATCGAGAACCTGATTGCCACCGAACCGGAGCACAAGGATGGCGAATTCACCGGGAACGTCGCGGATGTGCCGTGCTTCCGCGAGGGCAAGATCACCCGGCTGGACAACTGGCTGGCAGAGCGCGGCTGGAGCCTCGACAGCTTCGCCGACAGCACGTTCTACAGCGATTCGCTGAACGATCTGCCACTGCTGTGCAAGGTGAAACATCCGGTCGCGGCGAATCCCGATGCCACACTGCGCGTGCATGCCGAACAGCACGGCTGGCGGATCATCAACTTGCATTAGTCGTTTGCCAGGATGCCTGCGCTGATCTTTTACGGCACCTCAAACTGCCACTTGTGCGAGCAGGCCGAGGCGACCCTGCGCGGGATGGAGCTTGCAGCGGAACAGATCGACATCGCCGGAGACGACGGCCTGCTGGTGCGGTATGGCACTCGCATCCCGGTGTTGCGGCGCGCTGACAATGGCCTGGAGCTAGACTGGCCGTTCGATGCTGCGGCCGTGACACGGTTCCTGTATTGAATGAATAATTGGAATCCGCGCTTGATAACGCCATCTACACGAGTAGCCGATACACTTCGGTACATGGAATCGCAACTGCCTGGAGTGAGAGAGCCTTAGCGCTGCAATCCCGCTTCGACTTCCTGGCGTTTGGCCTTGCCGGCCAACCGTTCAACAAGGGTGAGCGCGAAATCCATCGCCGTGCCGGGGCCGCGCGAGGTGATCAGCTTATTGTCCTCCGCCACCGCAGTGCGCTGCTGCATGACTTGAGGGTAAGGATCGAGCGAACCCGGAAAGCCGGTGGCTTGTTTGCCGTCGAGCAATCCGGCGCCTGCCAGCACCGAGGGCGCGGCGCAGATCGCGGTGACATATTTACCCTGCCGCGACATTTTTTGCAGCAATTCGATGATGCGCTGGTCGGCCTTGAGGTTATTTGTGCCGGGCTGTCCGCCGGGCAACACGATCATGTCGAAACCGTGTTGCAGCGCAGCGTCCAGCGTGGTGTCCGGCACCAGCGTCACGCCGCGACTGGCGCGCACCGGCTTATCATCCAGACCAGCGCTGACCACGGTTATCCCGGCACGACGCAGGATGTCGATGACTGTGACCGCTTCGATTTCTTCGCAGCCTTGTGCGAGGGGAACAAGAACTTTTGGCATGGGCAGGCTCCTTTCAGGATCAGTCGCGGAAGTTCTGATACTGCAACGGAAAGTCGGTGATGGTTTTTTTTACAAAGGCGATGGCATCCTGCAGGTCATCGCGCTTCTTGCCGGTGACCCGTACGGTATCACCCTGGATGCTGGCCTGAACCTTAAGCTTGCTGTCCTTGATGTTCTTGACGATCTTCTTGGCCAGGTCGATTTCCACGCCGACTTTTACCTCGCAACCGCGCTTCACCTTGTTGCCGCTGACCTTTTCGATCTTGTCACTGATCTCAAGACATTTGATGTCCACGCCGCGCTTGGTGAGTTTGGCATTCAGGATGTCCTGAACCTGGCCGAGCTGGAATTCGTTGTCAGCGCATACGGTGAGCTTGAGATCTGTTTGTTCGACTCGCGCATCCGAACCCTTGAAGTCGAAGCGCGTGCTGACCTCCTTGTTGGTCTGTTCGACCGCATTCTTGACTTCGGTCTTGTCTACTTCTGAAACGATGTCGAAGGTTGGCATAATCTATTTCCAATGTAACATTAAATTAAAGGCGTTCGAAAAATAAAAATTCCTAAGCCAGACAAGGCGCGCGCAAAAAATCGCCGCGGCGCATACACGACAGTATGTGAGCAAGATTTTTTTTGCGAGCAACACAGTATGGCGGCGAAATTTTTTGTTTTGCGGATGCCTTTTTAGCCGAAGCTGCAAACATAATTGATAACTTCATTCGCCTCGATCACGAAACGGCTGTTGGCGGCTACCGAGAACTGATCACCCGCAGCATAGGGCTTGAACTCAGGCTCATCACCGATCTTTACGCGGCAGGTACCGGAGGTGATCTCCATCACTTCGGGTGTGGTGACATTGAAGGTGAGGGTGCTGGGCAGGATTACGCCGACCGTCTTGCGCGAGCCATCAGGAAATATCACCGAGTGCGACACACACTTCCCGTCGAAGAATACATTGCCTTTTTTATCTACGCTGACGTTATCGAATTTCGACATGGCTTTTCCTTATTTGGATTTGGTAGGTTCGCTGGCTTTGACGCCTTTTTGGTAAGTGGCATATACATAAACCGGGATGCCAAGATCGCCGAGATGATTTTCTATCAGCGGTTTTACTTCATCCCAGCTCAGGCCGGTTATGCCACAAGCCAGGCGCGGTAATGCGATGCTGCCTAATTTTTCCTTTTGCACCAAGCTGCGCAAGGCATGCAGAGCGTGATTCACATGGCTGAGCGTGGCGTGTCCGGGTTTGCTGCCGTGATCATAAGCGGCATCCCGCGTGAACAGGTTGATGATGTAACGCCCATCGGCACTCATCCATGTCCACAGACCGCCGGACTTGGGGTGGCGGGTCTGGCAGTAGTGGCGGAAGTCCTTGTACAGCGCTGGCATGCGCTCGCGCAGCTGCAGTGCCAGGCCGCTGTGAAAATCATCGTTGGGGGCAACGCCCTGAACGATGGCTTTTGCACCGCTCAACAGCATGTCTCCGCTCAGTTCGTGAATCACGATGGCCTCGGCTTGCTATTTTCGCCGCTGCAGATTCGCGGCGATGCGCAGGCGCAGTGCGTTGAGCTTGATGAAGCCCGCAGCGTCCTTCTGGTCGTATGCGCCCTTGTCATCCTCGAAGGTGGCGATGGTCGGGTCGAACAGCGAGTCTGTTTTGGAGTCTCGCCCCACGACGATCACATTGCCCTTGTACAGTTTGACGCGCACCCAGCCGTTAACGGTCTGTTGCGTGTGGTCGATCAGCGTTTGCAGCGCACGGCGTTCCGGGCTCCACCAGTAACCGTTGTAGATCATGCTGGCATAGCGCGGCATCAAATCGTCTTTCAGGTGCGCCACTTCGCGATCCAGCGTGATCGATTCGATGGCGCGGTGCGCCTTGAGCATGATGGTGCCGCCCGGAGTTTCATAGCAGCCGCGCGATTTCATGCCGACGTAGCGGTTCTCCACCAGATCAAGGCGGCCGATGCCATGCTTGCCGCCAAGCTCGTTGAGTTTGGCCAGGATGTTCGCGGGTGTCATGAGTTTGCCGTTGAGCGCCACGATGTCGCCGTTCTTGAATTCGAGGTCCAGATATTCAGCGGCATCCGGCGCTTTCTCCGGAGACACGGTCCAGCGCCACATGCTTTCCTCCGCTTCAGCGGCCGGGTCTTCCAGATGGCGGCCTTCGTAGGAGATGTGCAGCAAGTTCGCATCCATCGAATAGGGCGAGCCGCCCTGCTTGTGCTTCATGTCGACCGGGATGCCGTGTTTTTCGGCATACGCCATCAGTTTCTCGCGCGACAACAGATCCCATTCGCGCCACGGAGCGATGACCTTGATGTTAGGGTTCAGCGCATAGGCGCCCAGCTCGAAGCGCACCTGGTCATTGCCCTTGCCGGTCGCGCCGTGGGAGATCGCCTGCGCGCCGGTCTTGGCGGCGATCTCGATCAGCCGCTTGGCGATCAGCGGGCGCGCGATCGAGGTGCCGAGCAGGTATTCGCCTTCATACACGGTGTTGGCGCGGAACATCGGGAACACGAAATCGCGCACGAACTCTTCGCGCAGGTCGTCGATGAAGATGTTCTCCGGCTTGATGCCGAACTTCAGCGCCTTTTGCCGTGCCGGCTCCAGCTCTTCGCCCTGCCCGAGATCGGCGGTGAAGGTGACCACTTCGCATTGATAGGTGTCCTGCAGCCATTTCAGGATGACCGAGGTGTCGAGTCCGCCGGAATAGGCGAGTACCGCTTTGTTGATCTTGTTCACAGAGGTGTTCCTTTGAATCCAATAAATTCCAGCGAGACGAAACCAAAACCTGTCATTGCCAGCAGTATCATGCCTGCCATGAATACCAGGTCGGCAGCCTTCTCGTATTTTTCACTTACCAGTTCATGGCGTAGCGACCAGTACGATAGAAAAGTGCTGGCCAGGAACAACATGCTGTCGAGTGACAGGGCATCATCAACCCAGCGGGAGACAATTTCCTTCGGGATCAATTGAATGATCGAAAGCATGGTCATGCAAACCCCAACCATGGTTGCCGAGACATACAGTATATGGTTGGAAAGGTTGTTATTCCTCATTCGAAATTCCCGGGGTGTTTCTCATCGTGTATGGCACCCAGCAACAAATATCCAAACCTTTGAGCAAGTAGTCTTCTTTGTTATCTGCCACAGCTAAGCGGTTCCACCTGTATTGCAAGTTAGCCTGCGCCGAAACCGTTTGCAAGCTGAAAATTTCGCTACGTATTATTTGCTCACTTTTCCTAATAGCAAATACTCCATCAGGGCTTTTTGCACATGCAAACGGTTTTCTGCCTCATCCCACACGACAGATTGCGGACCGTCGATGACACCGGCGGAAACTTCCTCGCCGCGATGAGCCGGCAGGCAGTGCATGAACAATGCATCCTTGGCAGCGATGCGCATCATGTCCTCATCTACCTGCCAGTCGGCAAAGTCCTTTATGCGTTCTTCGTTCTCTGCTTCAAAGCCCATGCTGGTCCACACGTCAGTGTTTACCAGATCAGCCCCGCGCGCAGCCTTCATCGGGTCTGCGAATTCCTCGTAGTTGTCTGCGCCCAACAATCCGGCCCTTTCCGGTTCGACTTCGTAGCCGGGTGGGGTCGAGACATGCACGTTGAAATCGAGTACTTCAGCGGCCTGCAGCCAGGTATTGCACATGTTGTTGGAGTCGCCGATCCAAGCCACGGTCCTGCCCTGGATGCTGCCGCGATGCTCGATGTAGGTGTAAATGTCGGCCAGTATCTGGCAGGGGTGGTATTCGTTGGTCAGGCCATTGATCACCGGCACGCGCGAATTTGCGGCAAATCGTTCGATTATCGATTGCTCGAAGGTGCGGACCATCACGATATCGCTCATGCGCGAGATCACCTGGCCGGCGTCTTCCACCGGTTCGCCGCGGCCCAGTTGCGAATCGCGTGTATTCAGATAGATCGCCGAACCTCCGAGTTGCTGTATCCCGGCCTCGAACGACAGCCGGGTGCGCGTGCTGGCCTTCTCGAATATCATTACCAGCGTGCGGTCGGTCAGAGGCCAGTATTGCTGGTAGGACTTGAATCTCTGCTTGATGATACGGGTGCGCTCGAACAAGTGTTCGAATTCTTCACGGGTGAAGTCCTTGAACTGCAAAAAGTGCTTGAGATTTGTTGCCATCGCTTGTTTTGCTGGCATGATTCACTTCCGATCAGGTTTGCAAAAATTCTTTTATCAACGGGCACAGGATATCCAGCAATTGCTGAGCTTCGTACTGGGTCATCACCAGCGGCGGCAACAGGCGGATCACGTTGTCGGCCGTCACGTTGATCAACAGTCCCTGCGCGAGTGCCTGCTTGACCAGGTCACCGCAAGGCTTGTCGAGTTCGATGCCGATCATCAGGCCCTGGCCGCGAATCTCCTTGACTCCCGCAACGTCCTGCAATGCGTTAGCGAAGCCTTGGTGAAAGAATTGTCCGAGGTTTTCTGCATGAGTCAACAACTTGTCCTGCTCCAGGATGTTCAGCGTGGTCAGTCCGGCGACACAGGCCAGCGGATTGCCGCCGAACGTCGAGCCATGATTGCCCGGCTGGAAAGTGCCGGTTGCTTTGCCGGCAGCAAGGCACGCGCCGATAGGCACGCCCGAGCCGAGTCCTTTGGCGAGCGTCATTACGTCCGGAAGGATGCCGGTGTGCTGATAGGCGAACCACTTGCCGGTGCGGCCGATACCGCATTGCACCTCGTCCAGCATCAGCAGCCAGTTCTGCTCGTCACAGATCTGTCGCAGTTGTTGCAGATAAGTAATATCCAGCGTGCGGATGCCTCCTTCGCCCTGGATCGGCTCGACCAGCACGGCAACCACTTCGCGGTTGTTCTGTTTTACCTGGCGGATAGCATCCAGGTCGTTGTAGGGAACCCTCACGAAACCCTTTACCAGCGGTTCAAAACCGGCCTGCACCTTGCGGTTGCCGGTAGCGGAAAGGGTCGCCAGCGTGCGCCCGTGGAAAGCCTTTTCCATCACGATGATGGCGGGGGACTCGATGCCCTGCTTGTGACCGTACATTCGCGCCAGCTTGATCGCCGCTTCATTCGCCTCGCAGCCTGAATTGCAGAAGAACACTTCCTGCATGTTTGTCAGGCTGCAAAGCTTGTCTGCCAGCAGTTCCTGTTCGTTCACCTGATAGACATTGGAACAGTGGATCAGCTTGCCGATCTGCGCATTCAGCGCGGCCGTGAAGCGCGGATGCGCGTGCCCCAGGGTGTTTACTGCGATTCCTGCAAAGCCGTCCAGAAAGCGCTTGCCTTCGGTATCCCATAGCCACGCACCTTCACCGCGCTCAAAAGCGACGGGAAGGCGGGGGTAAGTGTTCATCAAATGTGACATTCGGATTCCCCAAAAAACAATACGGCGGACATGCCGCCGTCGAATCGTTTGCAGGTTGGCATTATCCCGCCAAACAATCCTACAAAGCAAACAAGCCGACATCGCTGTCGGCTTGATAAACTAATAGCCAATCCACCAAGCCGTCAAATAACGCCGGCAAAGTGGCTGGTGTATCTAATCGTCCAGGATTTAATTCCGGGCGATTACGCCATTGACTTGATGGCCGCGGACAGACGGCTCTTGTGGCGGGCTGCCTTGTTTTTGTGAATGATCTTCTTGTCGGCGATGCGATCCACGGCGCTGACGGAAGACTGGTAGACGGCTTGAGCGGCAGCCTTGTCTCCTGCTGTGATCGCCTTGGTTACCTTTTTTATCGCAGTGCGCAATTCAGAGCGCATGCTGCTGTTATGAGCATTCTGTTTATCTGCCTGACGTGCACGTTTGCGGGCTTGTGCGCTATTTGCCATGACTACTCCTTAGAGAATTCGGCTTACTGGAAAGGCGGGCATTCTAGTGATTCACCGGCACTTTTGCAAATTTATTTGTAAAACACCGGGTTGGGGGAAGTTCCGCTTGGCCCGGTGGTATCATGCGCGGCGTTCACTGCGTATAGACCAAGTCCAGCATGAATCTTCTCAAAGCTCTCGCCACCATCAGCAGCGTGACGCTGGTTTCGCGCATTCTCGCCTTCGTGCGCGATATATTGATCGCGCGCATCTTCGGTGCTGGCATAGCGAACGATGCCTACATCATCGCCACCCGGCTGCCCAATCTGCTGCGCCGCTTGTTTGCCGAAGGCGCATTCTCGCAAGCCTTTGTGCCGATCTTCGGCGAATACCACAAACGCAAAGGGCACGATGAAACCAAGCTGATGGTGGATCACGTCGTCACTTTGCTGGCGATCATATTGTTCATCGTCACGCTCATCGGCATCGTCGCCGCGCCGATTATTATCAATATCACTGCGCCCGGCTTTATTAAAGACACGGAAAAATACAATCTCACCGTGCAGATGCTGCGCATCACATCGCCCTACATTTTCTTCATCTCACTGGTGGCGGTGGCGGCGGGCATCCTCAATACTTACAACAAATTCTGGGTTCCCGCGTTCGCCCCTGTCCTGTTGAATGTCTGTTTGATCGGCGGCGCGTTGTGGCTTACCCCCTACTTTGAGCAGCCTATAGTGGCGATGGCTTGGGCTTGGTTTGGGGCGGGCTTCGTGCAA
>JBARHM010000461.1:0-3651 GCA_049799235.1 Gallionella sp. | reverse complement strand
TGTTTGAGCACGTGGCCGCGTAGCGGATCGTGCGAGTTGCGCAGCCCCGCTCGTTTGTGTCTGATCGAGGGAACCCCCGAAGGGGGCGGCAAACCGGGGTCGCCTTTTCTTGGGTTACTTTCTTTTTGGCGAAGCAAAAGAAAGTGACTAGCAGCCGGGCGACCCCCGGCGGTTTTGATTGTTGAGCAAGGTAGGGTGCATTCCATGCACCAATGATTCTGGTGCGTGAAACGCACCCTACGAACCTCCGATGCAGCTGGATTGGTGTAGTGTTGTAACCCGGTCAAACCAACATAAGGAGAAAAACCATGCAACTCGACGACCGCAGCATGGATATCCTGTTCCGTGAAGCGCACACGCACAGAAAATGGCTAGACAAGCCGGTCAGCGATGCTTTGCTTCACCAAATTTATGATTTGATGAAGTGGGCGCCGACCAGCGCCAATTGCAGCCCGGCGCGCATCGTGTTCGTGCGCAGCGAAGCGGCAAAGCAGCGCTTGCTGCCGTGCATGGCGCCGGGCAATGTGGAACAGACCCGCGCCGCGCCGGTCACCGCAATCATCGCCTATGATCTCGAGTTCTACGAGAAACTGCCGGTGCTGTACCCGCCCGCCGATGCGCGTTCGTGGTTCGCCGGCAACCAGCCGCTGATAGACACTACCGCGTTCCGCAACGGCTCGTTGCAAGGCGCCTATCTGTTGCTCGCCGCACGCGCGGTCGGGCTCGACGCAGGGCCGATGTCCGGTTTTGACAACGAAAAGGTGGACAGGGAATTTTTTCCTGGAGGTAAAATAAAATCCAACTTTCTGATCAACCTCGGCTACGGCGACCGCAGCAAGCTTTTCCCGCGCAGTCCGCGCCTGAAGTTCGAAGAAGCGGCACAGATTTTATAAAGGTATCGTGTTGTTGTATGATGGATCATGCCAACATCTGATTGTGGGGGAGGCTGATGATGACCAGACCGCAAATATTATTTCCGGCATTGATTTCATTCATGCTGCTTGCCGCAGCCGGCAGCGGCCATGCGCAAAACGTCGATTGCCGCTCCTGCCATGTTCCCGGCTCGAAATCGGGTGCGGCCGATTTCAGCGCTGTCTACGCCAATGTAGCATCCCATCACCCGGTTGACATCAATTATCCGCTCAGCCTGGACGCCGAGCCGTATTTCCATCAACCGGACATGCAGCACGACGATGTAACGTTCTTCGACAAAAACGATAACGGTCAGCCCGATAGCAACGAGATCCAGTTGTTCGGCAAGAACGGCACGGTGAAGATAACATGCTCCACCTGTCACAGAAACCATGGCACTACGCCAGAAGCTGCCAACTCCCCGAGAGATGCTTACTTGCGCGTGACAGTTGAAGGCAGTGCGTTGTGCTCAAACTGCCACAACAAATAATCAACCCTGTTAGATAGAGCTCAGCATACAGGATTTTAGCTAGGATGATTTCTTGCGCCGTGCACCGATGTGCGCTTCGCCGAGTTCGGCGGCAAGCGTGACATGTTTGTGCCCCTGAGCACTGCGACGTTCCACCCTGTCATGCCGGTTCCTTGCCACGGCGCAGGTAGAGGCGGTAGTGTTCGTTCTTGTCGCCTTTGCGGCTGCCTTCCCAGATCTTTTCCCAGCGCGTTTCGTCGAGCAGCGGTTTGGATAATTTGTCTCCCTGGATCAGGCGAAGATCGCAGCGTTGTTTCGAATCGCGCCGTGTGATGATGTTGCCGAAATAGTGCAGCATCGCGCGCTGTGCTTCGCCGAGGTGTTCGCCGGCGATACACTGATATTGTTTAGGCATCGCCCGTTTCAGTTCTGTGACCATGTTGCGGTAACTCTTGCCGCTGTCCAGCCAGGGCAGCCACAGCGTCATCGCGAGTATCCAGATCAACGTGACACCCGCAGCCCAGTTCACTACCGCGCGGCGCATCGAACGCCCCACTCGCCAGACGATGATTACCCACAGCACGGTGGCAATGATGGCGATCACGAACGGTGCGGTCTGCAACTCCGGTTCAAAGCCCGGCTGATAATCCTTCAGCCAGTGGGTGATCTTTGCCTGGTTGTCGAGCAGCAGTCCCGCCCATCCCCACCACATCAGGATCGCGAGCAGCGCAAAGGTCATGATCCCGAACCAGTCCAGCGCATTGGCTGCTCCGCGCTTCAGTATCGACAATGAGGCAGCAGCCAGCAGAGCTATCGGCAGCAGCATCGGCAATGCATACACTTCCTTGATGTTCGGAACCAGGCTGAGCGTCACCAGCATCACCGCGAAACTGACCAGCGGCAATTGCAGATCGTCGCGTTGCTTGAGGCGTTTGCGCGATTTCCACACCACCCAGAACGCCAGCGGCAGGGCGGGCCATGCCAGCCAAGGCAGGCTTTCCAGATAATAGAATGCCTCCATGCTCGGGCCGGCTTTCGCGTAATCCAGCCAGTTCCCGATATTGCGCGTCCAGGCCCAATCTGCGAACAATTTTGGAGAGTGCAGATACAGCATCAGCGGCCAGATGGTCAGCCACGGCAAAGCAAACAGGGCGGCGATAGACAGGCTGTGAAAATATTTCAGCGTGCGCCAGTTCTTGAACAATGCCGGCAACAGCGCGGCGATCAGGAAGCACAGCACCGGGGCGATGAACCCCTTGGACATGAAGCCGATCCCCATGCCGGTGCCGATCAATGCGCCGGCGCGCAAACAGCGTTCCCGGCTCAGCGTAAAACCGAACAGCATCATCGCGCAACCGGCAAGCAGCGCAACATCGGTGATCATCTCATGGGCACGCACCAGCATTCCGAGGCAGCCGACCAGGATGATCGCCGCCGCCCAGCCGCGATACTCGCCGTACAGTTTGCGGCTCGCGAGACCGGTGAACAGCAGCGTCAGCACGGTGTAGAAGCCGCTGGCGAGACGCGCGCCGTCGTGCAACTGAAGCAGCGGCGACCACAGTTTGGCGAACAGTGCAGCGGTCCAATAGAACAGCGGCGGCTTGTCCATATAGGGCTCGCCCGCCAGCGTGGGGACTAACCAATTGCTGCTTTGCAGCGGGGGCCAATCGCCGCCTTGCAGCATCGAATAGATCAGCCCGAAACTGTATGCCTCATCCGGCTTCCACGGGTCATGCCCGACCAGTCCGGTGCCCAGCCAGATCAGGCACAGCAGCCCGAGCGTCATCGCCGTGGCCGGAGTGATGGGATTAGGATCGGTCGGTTTAATAAAATACATGTATGAACCTCTGCAAATCTACTGCGCGATTCGATAGCTGCGTTGCGCGGTGCTCACTTCCTCGCCTACCTGTGCGGTATGTCTTGTTCGTTGCGCTGACCAGCGACTTGGCTGGCGTTTCTTGCCAGCTCGAATGGCCATGCAGAGCTCCGTGAGCCTTGCTCTCGAAACGGCGGCTGTAACACGTTACTGATAGAACTACTAGCCATTCGACTAGGCGAGCCAACTTCACTCGCCAAGTCGCTGGTTATGGCGAAGCCAGCCGTTTGCGGGAGCAGCCGCCAGTTTACCCCTCCCGCACCAGATGCTTTGCAACACCGTGTCGGGGCAACATCGCCACGATTTGCAGTGGTTCCTGAGCTTGATACACTGTATGTAAATTCATCCCGCAAATAAAAAAAGGCAGCGTTTGCTGCCTTTATCAGGACTGAGG
>JBARHM010000460.1:0-3680 GCA_049799235.1 Gallionella sp. | reverse complement strand
CAATGGCGCAGTTAACAACTCAAAATCCTTGGGTGGAAGATATTGCAGCAGCGGTTTTTCTTTTCCGCCCAGCACGACGTCGAGGCCATGTTGGGGATATAGCCAATGGGTGATATTGGTACCGTTTTCACGGACACGCTGCGCAGGCTCGCCGAATCGTTTGGTGATGACGGATTCTTCCAGGCGCGCGCTGGGTAAATAGGTCAAGCTGGCGATCGGGGAATTGCGCACACGAATAAGATCGTCATATGTCAAAGTAATCCGTTTGCCGCTGGGAGTATTGTTGATGCGCAAGCCTCGCTCGTACATCCCCTGAAGTTCTTCCTTTGGCACGGCGATGTTCATGACGATTTTTGCTTTCAGGCCATTGAAGTTCACTTCTTCAACGAATGCCTCGACGCCCAGTATTCCGTCAGTGGGCTTGAACAGGCTGATTTCAATTTCAGTTTCGTGCTTGAATATTTCCGCAGCCTGATCGAGCGTGGATTTGCCAAGCGTGATGCCGAAAATGCGGGTGGTGTCGGGTGTGGGATGGGTGATGTTCCATGGCAATGTGTCGGGAGTGTGGACGGCATTGTCGGGTGCGAGAAGCAGCAGGGATGTCGAGACGATGACGAGCGCAACCACACCCAAGAAGATTTTCTTGTCCACCTATTATTCCTAATTATTGGATTTCTTTGGGAGGCGGGTAGTAAGCGATAGCACCGGCAGGCACCTTTCCTGTCTTGGACTGATGTTCGGCATCGAATTCGATGACAACCAGACCCAGTACGGACACCATGAATATCAATCCGAGAATGCTGGAAAACGCCGTAATGGCAACTCCTTTTAGTCCCATCGCGTTACCGCCATAAAAAAAGGCGAGGCTGAGAGTACCCAACACTAAGAACAAAATGAGGAACATTCGCGCACGCTTGGCTGCAAATTGCCAGTGGCAGCGTATGAACCATGAGGGTTCGCCAGCAAGTGAACGTCTTGCGCTGATAAGGATGTAACTGAGCAATGCTATGGAAATGACAACCATCAGGATCATCGGGATGCTGCTGGTCTTGATGAGAGTCAATGCCATCAGGAAAAGGAAAATATGGTTGACCACCAGGTTGAAAAGCAGTACAGCATGCAAATGGCGTGCGCGCTTTCTTTCCGCTTCACTGGATTGTATGTCCATCGTTCCTTGTCTCCGGTAATAAAATAAGGTTGCGAATATTCTGCTTAAACCTACCTGGTGTCAAACTATCGCGAGTTATTGAGGCAGGCTTGAAGGCGCTCCAGATCGAGAATTTCCACCGAGCGGACTCTTACGTTGATCAGGCCGTTGGCCTGAAAAAGAGAAAACGCGCGACTGACCGTTTCCAATTTTAACCCCAGATAGCTGCCGATTTCATGGCGCGACATGCGCAACTGGAAGCGGGTGGGCGAGTGCCCGCGTGCCGCGAAACGCTGCGACAGGTTCAACAGGAATGCAGCCAGCCGCTGTTCGGCACGCATCGAGCCAAGCAGCAGCATGATGCCTTGGTCGCGAACGATCTCGCGGCTCATGATCTTGTGCAAATGGCGTTGCAGGCTGGGCAGTTCGCGGCTCAATGCCTCCAGCTTGTTGAACGGCAGTTCGCATACTTCGCTGCTCTCCAGTGCGACCGCATCGCAACTATGGTGGTCGGTGCTGATCGCATCCAGGCCGATGATTTCACCGATCATCTGAAATCCGGTAACCTGCTCGCGTCCGTCCTCATGAAGCACCTGTGTCTTGAATGAGCCGCTGTGAATAGCGAACAGCGACTGAAATTTTCCGCCGCAGCGATACAGGTATTCGCCACGCGCGTAGACGTGCTTCGCATGGCACAGCATTTCCAATTGCTGCATTTCACTGAGGCTGAGTTCGATAGGCAGACATAGCTCGCGCAGATTGCAGTTGGAGCAGGATATTTTGAGCCGACTGGGTGAAAAGGTTCGTTGCACGTTATTGATTACCTTTGAAAAATTGGGGAGCGCTGAGAGGACATCGAAAGCCGGGAATCCAGTCCCTGTTCACCGTTGCCCTAGGTTGAAATATGCCATGGATTTTGATATATATCAAACTGATGTTGACATATATCAAACCGATGTTTGCATATAGCTGGGACAATATCTGGCACTTCGTGGGGGATATATGGATAAAGCAGCCAATCAACTGGTAGTGGATCTGGAACTGATACGCAGGCTGGATAAGAATGGTCCGCGTTACACCTCATATCCGACTGCAGATCGCTTCGTTGAAGCCTTCAACGCCGAGAGCTACGCCCAGTGGGTAGCAAAGCGTGAGATCGGCGGCATCGCCCGTCCCTTGTCATTGTATATCCACATCCCGTTCTGCAACACGCTGTGTTTCTACTGTGCCTGCAACAAGGTGATCACCAAGGACAAGAACAAAGCCGGCGAATACGTGCGTTATCTGATCAAGGAAATGGCCATGCAGGCGAAGCTGCTCGGTCCGGATCAGGTGATCGAGCAATTGCACTTCGGCGGCGGCACGCCTACATTCCTCAGCGATGACGAGATCCGCCAGGTGATGGGAGCGATCCGGCAGCACTTCAAGCTGGTGAAGGACGGCGAATATTCCATCGAGATCGATCCGCGCAAGGTCAGCGATGAAACCATCGCGCTGCTCGGCGAGATGGGCTTCAATCGCATCAGTCTTGGCGTGCAGGATTTCGATGCCGAGGTGCAACGTGCGGTGAACCGGATCCAGAGCGAAGAAGAGACGCTGCGGGTGATCCATGCGGCGCGCGCCAATGGTTTCAAGTCGGTGAGCATCGACCTGATCTACGGCCTGCCCAAGCAAACACTGGTGGGCTTCGGTGTGACGCTGGACAGGGTGATCTCCGCCAATCCGGATCGTCTGTCGATCTACAACTACGCGCACATGCCGACCGTGTTCAAGCCGCAACGACGTATCCACGAAGAGGATCTGCCGGCGCCGCAAGTTAAGCTGGACATTCTCAGCATGGCGGTGGATAAACTGACCAGGGCGGGCTACGTATACATCGGCATGGATCACTTTGCCAAGCCGGAAGACGAACTGGCTGTGGCGCAGCGCCAGGGCAGGCTGCACCGCAACTTTCAGGGTTATTCGACCCACTCAGATTGCGACCTGGTCGCGCTGGGCCTGAGTGCCATCGGCAAGATCGGCCCGACCTACAGCCAGAATTACCGCGATCTGGAAGATTATTACGATGCGCTGGACAGGGACGTATTGCCGATCATGCGCGGCATGGAATTGAATGCCGACGATCTGGTGCGCCGTGCCATCATCCAGGCGTTGATGTGACACTTCGAGATATCAAAGGAGTCTTTCGAGATTGCCTACCTGATCGACTTCGACAGCTATTTCGCCACCGAAATGCAAGAGTTGCGCGATTATGAACGCGAGGGTCTGCTGGAAATTTCACCCCAAACAATCAGCGTGACCCCAAAGGGGCGGATGCTGATACGCAACATCTGCATGGTATTCGACAAGTATTTGCGCACGCGACAGGAACATGCGCTCTATTCCAAGGTGATCTAGCCCCCTGACACGGTGTTGCGAAGCATCCGGTGCGGGAAGGGCGGCGGCGGTTGTTCCCGCACCAGAGGGCTACGCCCCACCGTGTCGCAACCGCTAGCTTACGCAGAGGCCAGGGTAATGGTGCCGGGTAATGGCT
>JBARHM010000459.1:0-3616 GCA_049799235.1 Gallionella sp. | reverse complement strand
GTGATAGCTGCAGTTAATGTTGTTTTACCATGGTCAACGTGTCCGATTGTACCAACGTTTACATGGGGCTTTGAACGGTCGAATTTTACTTTTGCCATTTTAAATCATTTCCTCCTCATATTGAGTGCTTATAATTTGTCTAGACTTTAATCGTCTATCGTATAAAGTATACCGATTTGTGCTCGAAAAAGCAATATACAAGCTAAGCAACAGCGAGATTACTCTTCGCTATTTTTTCCGCTCTTCTTGATGATTTCTTCTTGAACAGATTTAGGAACAGCTTCGTAATGATCGAATGTCATTGAGAACGTTCCACGGCCTTGTGTAGAAGAACGTAAAGTTGTAGCATATCCAAACATTTCTGATAATGGAATGCTGCTCTTAACGATTTGTGCGTTACCGCGTGCTTCAGTACCTTCGATACGTCCACGACGAGAACTTACATGACCCATTACATCTCCCAAATAGTCATCAGGAACTGTAATTTCTACAGCCATCATTGGTTCAAGGATTGCAGGGTCAGCTTTTTTAGCTGCGTTACGCAAAGCAAGTGAAGCAGCAACTTTAAATGCTGTTTCAGATGAATCGACATCATGGTAAGAACCATCATACAATTTAGCTTTAACGTCAACTAAAGGATAACCAGCCAACACACCGTTTTCCATAGCGTCTCTCAAACCTGCTTCAACTGCAGGGATGTATTCACGAGGAACAACCCCACCGACGATAGCATTTTCGAACTCAAAGCCTTTTCCTTCTTCGTTAGGAGTAAATTCAACCCATACGTGACCGAATTGACCTTTACCACCTGATTGACGAACGAATTTACCTTCAGATTGAACTGATTGACGGAATGTTTCACGGTAAGATACTTGAGGAGCACCTACTGTAGCTTCAACTTTGAACTCACGTCTCATACGGTCAACGATGATGTCCAAGTGCAACTCACCCATACCAGCGATGATCGTTTGACCAGTCTCTGGGTTAGTGGAAGCACGGAAAGTAGGATCTTCTTCAGAAAGTTTCTGTAGCGCGATACCCATTTTATCTTGGTCAGCTTTTGATTTAGGCTCAATAGCAACTTCGATAACTGGTTCTGGGAAATTCATGGATTCAAGGATTACTTGTTTCTTTTCATCACACAAAGTGTCTCCTGTAGTCGTATCTTTCAAACCAACTGCAGCAGCGATATCTCCAGCAAATACTTCTGGGATTTCGTTACGGTGGTTAGCGTGCATCTGTAGGATACGGCCTACACGTTCGCGTTTGCCTTTAGTGGCATTCTGAACGTAAGAACCACTTTGTAGAGTACCAGCATATACGCGGAAGAATGTCAGACGGCCTACAAACGGGTCAGTCATAACTTTAAATGCTAAGGCTGCAAATGGCGCTTCGTCGCTTGCAGGAACAGCGATTTGTTCTTCAGTATCTACGTCAGTACCTGTGATGGCAGCAACATCCAATGGTGATGGAAGGTAGTCAATAACTGCATCAAGCAACAATTGAACACCTTTATTTTTGAAAGCAGAACCGCAAAGCATCGGGAAAAATTCTACATTACATGTAGCAGTACGAATACCTTGTTTCAATTCTTCTTTCGTAATTTCTTCACCATCAAGATATTTTTCCATCAAAGCTTCATCAGTTTCAGCAACAGCTTCAACTAATTTAGTGTGCCATTCTTCAGCCGCTTCAAGATATTCCGCAGGGATATCTTCTTCATGGTATTCAGTACCTTCGTCGTTGTCATAGATTTCAGCCTTCATTTCGACTAAATCGATGATACCTTTGAATGTATCTTCAGAACCAATCGGCAATTGAATCGGATGCGCATTAGCATTCAGACGGTCATGGAGAGTGTCTAAAGAGTATAAGAAATCTGCACCCATTTTGTCCATTTTGTTAGCGAATATAATACGAGGAACACCATAAGTTGTAGCTTGACGCCAAACTGTTTCAGTTTGAGGTTCTACGCCTGATTGTGCATCAAGTAAAGCGACAGCGCCATCCAATACACGCAGGGAACGTTCAACTTCAATAGTGAAGTCCACGTGTCCAGGAGTATCGATGATGTTTACGCGATACCCTTTCCATTGTGCAGTAGTAGCAGCTGAAGTGATGGTAATACCACGTTCTTGTTCTTGTTCCATCCAGTCCATTTGTGAAGCACCCTCATGGGTTTCACCGATCTTATGGATTTTACCGGTATAGTACAAAATACGTTCAGTTGCCGTTGTTTTACCAGCGTCAATATGAGCCATGATACCGATATTTCTCGTATTATGTAGAGAAAATTCTCTTTGTGCCATCTTCTTCAAACACCTCTCTCTTTTAAAAGTAATTGCAAGTCCATTTTATTAAAAAAATGGTGACTTATACAACCATAAAGCAAATTTCTTGCAAGAAAAAATTCTTGCAAGAAAATTTTACCAACGGTAATGAGCGAAAGCTTTGTTAGCTTCTGCCATTTTATGTGTATCTTCACGTTTCTTAACTGAAGCACCAGAGTTGTTAGCAGCATCCATAATTTCTTTAGCTAGACGCTCTTCCATAGTATCTTCACCGCGTAGACGAGAGTAGCTTACCAACCAACGTAATCCTAAAGCCATACGACGATCTGGACGTACTTCGATAGGAACTTGGTAGTTAGAACCCCCTACACGACGTGCTTTTACTTCTAAAACAGGCATGATGTTTTTCATAGCTTGTTCGAAAACTTCCAACGGGTCGTTTCCTGTAGATTCTTTGATCATTTCAAATGCGTTATATAAGATTGTAGCAGCTTTACCACGTTTCCCATCAACCATGATACGGTTGATCAAACGAGTCACCAATTTTGAATTGTAAATCGGATCTGGCATTACTTCACGTTTTGTAACTGGACCTTTACGAGGCATTCAAATTCCTCCTTCCTTAACTTTTGTTTTTCGTTTATTGTTTAATTATTTTTTCTTAGGTCTCTTAGCTCCGTATTTAGAACGGCTTTGCATACGGTTGGCTACACCAGCTGTATCAAGAGCGCCACGAACGACATGATAACGTACCCCTGGCAAGTCTTTTACTCGTCCGCCACGGATTAGCACCACGCTATGTTCTTGTAGGTTATGTCCGATACCAGGAATGTAAGCTGTAACTTCTAACAAGTTAGACAAACGTACACGAGCGTACTTACGTAACGCTGAGTTAGGTTTTTTCGGAGTCATTGTACCCACACGAGTACAAACACCACGTTTTTGAGGTGAGTTTGTATTTGTTTGAGATTTCTTGAAGCTATTGTACCCTTTTCCTAAAGCAGGAGCAGTTGATTTTACAATAGCAGATTTGCGAGGTTTACGCACTAATTGATTGATTGTAGGCATTGATTTTCCTCCTTCCTCGATGGGATAGCTAGGTCCACACATCCAGGTGGTTCCTTTTTAGTTAAAAAAATAAATAAATCGAATATTTCGACTCACTATTCTTTCTGTGACAATCATACACCAGTCAGCACGACTGAAAGATATTGTTCAGGAATCTGTGTATAAAATCACCTTATGAATCATAACATGTATAATTCTGTCCGTCAACCGTTTATCTTGTATTATTTGCAATATTTTTCATTTTTTTCATTCGCTTC
>JBARHM010000458.1:0-5842 GCA_049799235.1 Gallionella sp. | reverse complement strand
ACACAACGCCTGGCACGCGGCCGGCGTTACGCAGACGGCGGCTCGCACCCGTACCTTGCGCCTTACGAATGGTTGCATTGATTTCTATTGCCATTTTACTTCTCCTAAAAATGGGAACCTCATTGTTTGGAGCTCCCTAAACAGAATCATCCGCGACCAGATGATCCTTACATTGCAACAGTCAACATGACTGCCGCTGATTCTATCTCGACAAATGCTATTCAGTGAACAGCGAACTCACTGACTCTTCACTGTTGATGCGGCGTATCGTCTCTGCCAGCAACTCTGCAGTACTCAACTGACGGATGCGCTTGCACCGGCGAGCCGCCTCGTTCAACGGGATGGTATCGGTAACGACCAGTTCATCCATCGCGGAATTATCGATGCGTTCGATCGCCGGGCCGGACAACACCGCATGGGTGCAATAAGCGAGCACCCGGGATGCTCCTTTTTCTTTCAGCGCATTGGCCGCCTCGCACAGAGTGATTGCGGTATCCACCATGTCATCCATGATCAGACAAGTTCGTCCAGACACCTCGCCGATGATGTTCATTACTTTTGCCACGCCCGGTTTGGGGCGGCGCTTGTCGATGATCGCCAGATCCGCTTCCAGTTGCTTAGCCAAGGCGCGGGCGCGCACCACGCCCCCCACGTCCGGAGATACCACGATCAGATTCGGGTAATCGTGCTTCCACACATCGGACAACAAAATCGGACTGGCGTAGATGTTGTCAACCGGTATGTCAAAGAAACCCTGAATCTGGTCGGAGTGCAAATCCATCGTCAACAAGCGATCCACACCTGCACTGGAAAGCATATCGGCCACCAGCTTGGCGGTTATCGCGACCCGCGCGGAACGCAAGCGGCGATCCTGGCGCGCATAGCCGAAATACGGCATCGCAGCGGTGATACGCCCGGCTGAAGCGCGCTTCAACGCGTCCACCATCACCAGCACTTCCATCAAATTGTCATTGGTCGGTGCGCAGGTCGATTGCAGCACGAACACGTCTCTGCCTCGAACGTTCTCAAGCAGCTCGATCATCACCTCGCCGTCGGAGAACCTTCCCACCTTGGCGCGACCGAGATGGATGTTCAGATGCTGCGTAACCGCTTCAGCGAGCTTACGATTCGCATTGCCAGTGAACACCATCAACCTGTCATAAGACACGTGCAACCCCTCACAGAATCAAAAAATGACCCAAGCCGTGATTGAGGCTTCGGTCTTCCGCTTCGCCCAGTTGAGCTTATGCCGAAACTATTTTTTGGCTGGGGAGGCAGGGATCGAACCTGCGAATGCCGGAATCAAAATCCGGTGCCTTACCACTTGGCGACTCCCCAATAACTATCAATCAAGCACCCAATCATGCAACGGATGCTTTGCTAAACCTTGCGCCACTACACCGCGCATCTCGTGCGGCAATTGCTGCAATACTGATTCGGCCTGGTTGCGACTGGCGAATTCCGCAAATACGCATGCCCCGGATCCGGTCATCATTGCATTCCCGTAATTTCCGAGCCAGGCGATATGACGCGCCACCTCCGGGTACAGATTGCTCACCACGGGTTGCAGATCGTTGCTAAATTGCCGTTTTTGCTCGCTTAAGAGGGCGCGCATTGTGATGGAAACCGTATCCCGTGTCAATTCTGGGATGGCAAAAATCCGTGCTGTCGGGACCTGCACCGGCGGGAACAGCACCACATACCAGGCCTCCGATACAGGATAAGCTTGCAGTTCATCGCCCACGCCCTCGGCAAACGCATTTTCGCCGAACACGAACACCGGCACATCCGCACCCAATCGCAAGCCGAGCTGCATCAAACGTGCGCGCGACAGACCCAGCGACCACAAACGATTCAACGCGATCAGAGTGGTCGCTGCATCAGAGCTGCCGCCGCCCAAGCCGCCACCCATCGGGATGTGCTTCTCCACCGTGATGTCCGCGCCGAACGCGCAACCGGTCTCGGTTTGCAACAGGCGTGCCGCACGCACACACAGATCCTGCTCCTCGGCCACGCCTTCGATGCTGTTGGTTCGATGCACCACACCGTCTTCGCGCAGTGTGAAATGCAAGGTGTCGTGCAGATCGATGAAGCGGAACAGGGTTTGCAGCAGGTGGTAGCCATCCGGCCTGCGGCCGACGACATGGAGAAACAGATTGAGCTTGGCCGGCGCGGAACAGGTCAGCTTCATTGTGCGGCTTTCATTGCGGGTGCCAATCCCACTCATCGATCAGCAACTGCATGTGCAAATCTTCATGATTCAACTGCAAACGCGACGGCAAGCTGTCCGCGCTTGCGTCGGCATAGCGCTGATAGCGCACTTCCCAGCCTGATTGATGCAGCACGCTGATCCGGCCTATGTCATCCCGCTCGATCTGCGCCGAACCATCACTGTCCGGCATGCCCAACACCCATTGATGCAGTCCGCTCAGCGGCAAATGCCATCCCAGTACTTGCTCCATCAGGGTTTCTGCATCTTTGGCCTGGTACCAGCCGCTGCCATCATCCAGCGTCGCCTTCTCGGCATCGCAATAAACGCGGGCTGCCGTTTGCCCAAGCGGCGCAAACAGCAATATCTCGTCTGATTGGGCCTGATGTGTCCAGCGCAGCCCGGCTGAATGATGCTTTCCCTGGTGTTCGATCGAGATGCGCCCGTTCAGCGCGAATGATGCGGACGCCGACTGTATCGGTCGCGCGACCGGCACCGGCTTGGACGGCAGCAAAGTACAGCCGCTCAACAGCAACGCCAGAAAAATCGGAATCAAGTGTACAGAGGGAAGACTCAAGGCATGAATTTCTTGATCGCTGCCTGCAGCTTGTCATTATCGGGGTTATCTTTAAGACTGTCCTGCCAGACTTTCCTGGCTTCTGCCTTATCCCCGCGTATCCACAATACCTCGCCCAGATGCGCAGCGATCTCGGGATCGGGACTGCCGGCGAATGCGCGTCGCAGCATCTTGACGCTCTCGTCCAGTTTACCGCTGCGATAATATCCCCAACCCACGCTGTCCATGATGGCAGGATCATCGGGTGCGAGTTGCAAGGCTTTCTCCACCAGTTTCATGGCTTCCGGGATCCTTTCGTTGCGTTCCAGCAGGCCATAGCCCAGCGCATTGTAGGCATGCGCATGATCGGGCTGGATCTTGATCAATTTGCGCATCAATTGCTCGAACACATCCGGCTGGCCGAGCATGTCAGCCAGCATCGCAGTCCCGTAAAGCAGATCGGGATCATTGGGGAGTTTCGCCAAACCATGCTGCATCACCAGATAGGCTTCGGACAGCCGGTTCGTTTCGCGCAATATTTGCGCCTCGACCGAAATCAGCTGCACGCTTTGCTGATTGTCAGCGGGTTGAATCTGGTGCAGCTGCTGTATCGCTTCGTCAAACCGGCCGCTTTTATGCAGCAGAAAGGCGATGCGAATCTGCGCGGCAAACTGATATTCACCGCCATTTACCTGACGATAGTACCCGATCGCTTCGTCGTTGCTTTGCTTCGCCTCACCCAACTGGCCGAGATAATAGCGCACCGTATTCTGATCTTTCCTTCCTTTGTTGAGCGCCTGTTTGAGATGATCTTCAGCTCCCTTGAAATCCTTCATTTGCAATGAGATCAGCGCGATAGCGAACGCAGTCTCCGGATTATCGGGATTTTGATCGGCCAGAAACTGGAATTGGTTACGCGCCTCCTTGTACTGCTTTTGCTCAAGCAGTGCTCGGGCATACTGCAAACGGATTTCCTGCGCATCCGGATAATCCGACAAGTACCGGCGCAGCAAATCCAGACCTTGCTGCGGTGCACTTTTCTTCAGCAGAAACGCTTCGAGTGAAACCGCCATATCCCACTCCGGACGCAGGCTGCGTGCCTGCCTTGCCTCATCGAGGGCAAGTTTTTCGTCCCCGGACGCTTGCGCCAGTTGAGCTACCGCCCAATGCGCTTCAGCCACTCGCGGATAGGGTTGTGCAAGCCCAAGTATCAACTTGAGCGCTTCATCCTTATTCGGATAGGGGGCAAGCATTTGATAGATTTGATAGAAGATATGTCCGGCATTGGCTTGATTAGCCTCCAATACTTTCACTAGCTCCTGGCGGGCTTCGTCCAGCCTGCCGCTGCGCACCAACACCGAAGCGTACATGCGCATTGCCATTTGCGAAGCCGGATCGACCTCTCGCCAGATCTTGAGTGCCTCGATAGCCTTGTCCAACTGTCCTGCTTGTAGCGCCAGTTGCGCGGCACGCATCGCCAGGCGCGGGTCGTGTGTTTTATTGGCTAGATCCCTACTGCCCTGGACAGCGATGGCTACATTGCCACGTTGAACGGCGATCTCGGTCAACAGAAACTCATAGAGCAACTCGTCGCTCAATCCGATATTTGGCAGCACCGGCGCTTCTTCCGACAGCGACTCGTGTGGATCGGCTGGATGCTCATCAGGTGGTCGGGCTGGAGCCTGTGCACAAGCTGTGAGCAGAAAACTGCAGAAAATGATGTATTTGAACTGGCTCATAACAAGACTGCTTTTGATATGGACGCGCATAATAGGTTATATTTAACTGAATTCACAACCACGACAGACTAAGGAACCTCTGATCAAGTCCCCCATGAACCGCGTTGCTGACAATAACACGATGATCGCAAGGCGCGCGACGCAGGTCGTAGTCATTCTACGATGCCAAGGAGCGCAACACAGCGAGCGCCTGTTATTGTCGCAACCCATAAGGGCACTGGTTTTGCGGGTGGCCTGCGGCGTCAGGTTCCTAGCGAATGGAATTACCATTCGCGTCGTCGCCTTCCTTGCATCCCATCCCGCAAAACCGAGTGCGCGGTCATGCGGGACTTGATCAGAGGTTCCCTTATTTTGCCCAACATCATTTCCGACATTACGCTTTCCGCGCGCAACCTGACAAGACGCTTTGGCGATCATCTGGTCATCCATGATGTGTCCCTGGAACTGCGGCGCGGCGAAGTGCTGGGCCTGCTGGGTCACAACGGCGCAGGCAAGACAACCACAATGCAGATGCTGACCGGTTGCCTGTCGCCCAACAGCGGTGACATCGAGATCTGCGGTATCAATCTGTTGCGTCAACCCGAGCTGGCGAAAGCAAACCTGGGCTATTTGCCCGAAACACCGCCGCTGTACCGCGAACTCAGCGTGAACGAATACCTGAACTTTGCCGCCCGATTGCGCGGCATCAAGTCGCCGGCAATCGCCGATGCTCTGTCTCAAACCAAACGGAGTTGCGGTCTGGAAGCGGCCGGTAAAAAGATCATCGCCACACTGTCCAGGGGCTATCAGCAGCGGGTCGGTATCGCGCAAGCCATCATCCATCGTCCCGCCGTGATCGTGCTGGATGAACCGACCGTCGGCCTCGATCCCGCGCAAAACCGCGAGATACGCAGCCTGATCCGCGAACTGGGCGATACCCACAGCGTGATTCTCTCCACCCACTTGCTCAGCGAAGTTGAAAGCGTGTGCGACCGGGTCGAGATCATGCAGCAGGGCAAACTGATCTACAGCGATACCAGCGAACATATGCGCGAACATGGTAGCGTATCCGGATTCATTGTCGTATTGCTTAATCCACCTCCCATTTACACGCTGGAAGGCATCGCCGGGATCAGACACGTAGAGCCGCTTACCAACACAAAGTTCCGCGTGCTGCATAAACCGGAAGACAATCCCAAAAGCACGCTGATCAGTTTGGCTGAACAGCAAGGTTGGCAACTTGAACAACTCACGCCGATGCAAGCCACGCTGGAAGAGGTGTATGTCAGGATCACCGAGTCGGATAAGCAGAGCGAGGCACAATTTAAGGAAGAAACACCATGATCCGCCTGCTCGCCC
>JBARHM010000457.1:0-4192 GCA_049799235.1 Gallionella sp. | reverse complement strand
GCCCACTCTATGCTTGGTTTTTGGCTTTGGGTTTTCTCCCCTGTGCGCCGCCGAGTAGCGGAGGCTGGTCAGGGGATGTCGGCGAGGACTGATGAAACAACTAGCCATTCGACTAAGCTGGCAAACGGCTATGCATAGCCATCTGACTAGGTTGCCAAACTACGCCAACCAAGTCATTGGTTAACGCAAGCCAAGTCGCTGGTTATCAGGGCGAACGGTGTGTTGCCGGGGCTTTCGCGCCGTCACTTGATCCCCAACCCCAGCCACGCATCGGAAGTGAGCGCGGTGGGAGTTGATGGAAGTTTTGCTTCGAGATAGTCGAGCGCGAGGATTTCCTTCTCGCGCCACGCCGCTTCGCCCATGCTTTTCTTCAACATCTGGATCGGGGCGCTGCCCTTGACCATGCTTTCCCAGAATTCGGGGAGGGTGGTGACGGGGAAGGGTTTGGTGATGCTGCGTATCTCGACGTTGCGGAATCCGGCGTCCTGCATCTCTTGTTTGAAGACGTCTGGGTTCTCCAGCGTGCTTATGGAGCGTTGCGGTTGCGGCAGGTCCGGCTTGATCGCGCGCAATGCGCCGAACATGGTCTGCATCGCGGGCGATTGGTCTACCGGCGCCCAACTGGTGACGGCGACGCTGCCGCCCGGTTTGAGCGTGCGGTGGATTTCGGCGAAGCCTCGTCTGCGGTCGGGGAAGAACATCAGGCCGAACAGCGAGAACGCGGCGTCGAATGTTTCATCATCGTAGGGCAGAGCCTGTGCGTCGCCGCAGTGCAGGACGATGTTGCGGTGCGCGGCCTGCTCCATCTTTTGTTTGAAGACGGCGAGCATGGATTCGGAGAAGTCGATGCCATGCACTTTGCCCGCAATGATCGCCGCCTTGAGCGCCAGCGTGCCCGGCCCGCAGGCGACATCCAGCACGACAGCACCCGGTTTGAGCCGGCTGGCGGCGATGGCTTCCTCGGCGTATTGCTCGAACACAATCATCGTGGTCTCGGCATAGCCGTCGGCAACGAGGTTCCACGGTTCGCTGGCGGAGAGCGGGTTGGCGTTCTGGCTCAATGTCGTTCCTTGTCGACTCGCCAACGTCGATAAAGCCATGCTATAGCTCCAACCACCAGGATGACCCCTATGCCACGAGTCACGCCCGCTATGCGGCCATCAAGGTGCAGTACGCCCCAGCGGCTGAAAATCTCGGCCCAGTCATGATCACCATTGCCGACCAATGGCAATAGCCGGGTACGGGCATCAGTCATATAGCGGCCGATATTGAATAGATTTTCTCCCAACCAAACCAGGCAGGCTGCTATGCCACTCGCATTGGCGTCGCGATAAAAATGCCATGCGGCTGCAAGAGGGAAAATAAGCTGGAACAGCGTGCCGCCATAGACGGTCGCGCGTGCGCTGAAAATGCTCGTGAGTGGGTGGCCTGCTTCGTGTATTGCCAGATTTGCGCTGTCGAGCAAGGGGAACCAGCCATCTGGGCCAAGCCAATGAAAGCCCAGGCAGGCGACACCAAAGGCGATGACAACAACCAGCCCGCCGAGCGAAACTGAAACTTCGCTGGAGACGACCTCCGAATTTTGCTTGTGATGATCAGGTGAGTTCAAGTTAATTGCCGGGGCAACAGGTATTGGCGCTATCCTGCCTTGTGCAGATTTGGATATCAAGTCTGTAGGACAACTTGTTGCACTCAATCGCTATACGCAAATTCAGGCTGCCTGGAACGAGACCGCAATCGCTCCCACTCATTAATAATTCACAAATTTTCTATTTACTTATTCTACCTGTAATTTTTTGGGGCCTTTTCATCTATGGCGCGAGCATCCCAGCCCAGCTTGAAACTTATCCGGATAATGAAGCGTTCCCGATCGGTCAAATCTTTACCACAGATTGCCATTGCAATAGGCAGCCATACATCGATGGCTTCACGTTTGCGCAGGTTGGTTCGTTTATATTTCAAAAAGTGTCCGGCGGTTAAGGAGCGTTTCGGATATTATTTTCGAGATGGCAACAATTCAGCGCATGCCAGCAACATGGCGTGTCTCATTCAATATTGCCAGCTTGGCTTTTAACTCCGGCAAAATTGCCGCGACGGCCTTTTCGCCCTCAAGTACGGCTATATTGCGGCCACTCAAATCGGTAGCGGGGATGCCGTACGTAACAGGCCGGATAACTACATCCGCCTTGGGAAGCTCATAGCGATTGATCGTCTGCCCAAAGATGGTAAAGGTCTGCCACAATATGTCGACGATACCTGCCGTTGCTCTATCCTGAGGGCGGTCTGAAATGTCGACGGCGATGACAAAATCTGCGCCAATTGAGCGAGCCACGCTTACCGGAACAGGAGTCACCAGTCCGCCATCCACGTAATCCTTGGCGTTGATCGTAACGGGCTGGAAAAACACCGGCACGGAAGAAGACGCTCGAACTGCCATGCCGGTATTGCCGGTCTGGAATACAATCATTTCACCGTTGTTCAGGTTGGTTGCTACCGCAGCAAATGTCTTGTTGAGATTTTCTATCTGGCGGCCTTTGATATTTCTGTTGATAAAGTCCTGCAGTGCCTGCCCCTTGATGCAACCCCGCTTATCCGAGATCACGGTTTCGGCGATACACCGGTACATGCCGGATCCGTCGATAAGCTGGTCTTCCTCCATAGTCATGGACAGTTCCTGTATTTGAAAGCCGTTAAATCCGGCCGCATAGAGCGCACCGACTACAGAACCGGCGCTGGTGCCGACGACGATATCGGCAGAGATGCCCTGCGCCTCCAGCGCCTTGATCACGCCAATGTGGGCAAAGCCGCGCGCCGCACCACCACCCAATGCGAGCGCGATTTTTGCAGGTGGCCGCTCCTCCACAGGCGACGTTACTTTGGTGCTTGTGCAAGCAGTTACACCGAGCAGCAAAAGGATTGCGAATGCAGATTTCTTCATGGTTACACTTTGAATATTTTTGTCGAGTACGCCGTTGCTTGTATATGGTTGGCAATTATAGCCAGTCCGAACGTTTGAAATGCCGGTATAGGAAACCGCTGACTGAGATGATGACGAGCAGCGCGATCGGGTAGCCGTAACCCCATTGCAGTTCCGGCATGTCCCTGAAGTTCATGCCCCAGATGCCGGTGAAAACAGTGGCAATGGCGAAGATCGCCGCCCATGCAGCCAGTTGCTTGTTGATTACGGTTTGTTCGACAGATACAGTGGATTGACACACCATGATCGCCGTGCCGATCGTATCGCGCATGGTGTCTATAGCGGAGTTTATGCGTGTGAGGTGGTCATGGACATCGCGGAAATACTCCCGCGTGGCGGCGCAAACGGGCGGTACCCGCCCACCGTGCAGTTTTCCGACCGCTTCCATCAGCGGTGTGACCGCATGCTTGAGTACCCCGGTCTTGCGCTTGAGCTCGTACAGCAACTCGATGTTGGCGAGGGCCGAGCCTTTGTCGAAGATACGCTCCTCTATGGCTTCCAGTTGCGTCTCCAGATCGTCTATCACCGGGAAGTAGCGATCTACCACCGCGTCCATCAACGCATAGAGCACGAAGCCCGCGCCCAGCTTCAATAGTTCGGGTTCGCGTTCGCAACGTTCGCGCACCCCCAGAAACCCCTGTTCACTGCGGTTGCGTATGGAAAGAATGAAATCGCGTCCGGCGAATATGCTGACTTCGCCGACCTGAAGATTTGAATCGACGACCTTGACTATATGCATCGCCACGAACAGCGACTCATCGTATTCCTCTATCTTGGGGCGTTGGTGGCCATGCCGCGCATCCTCGGCCGCCAGGTCATGCAGCCCGAACTCCTCCTGCATTTTTTCGATCTCGGCATCGCTGGCATCGCGCAGCGCCACCCAGATGAAACAGTCTGGTCGCCCCAGGTAATCACTGATTTCATCTATGGGCAGGTCGGCAAGTTTTATTCCGTTCTGATAGGCAACGCAATTGATCAACATGGCGGTTTAGTGTCAGCGTGAGTTGCCGAAGTATACGCGGGCGGGTGCATGGCTATCCAGTTTAATTCAAAAGAGTAAACCTTCGGCTATGCCGGGGGACTCACGTGGGTTTGACCTATGCGGCAGTCGCACAAAGCAAAGTCAAAGTTTCTCGACAGTATTTCCTCCCCCTTGCAGGGGGAGGGGTAGGGTGGGGGTAGAAATTTAAGTATGGATGCAGTCAGCAGTTTGTA
>JBARHM010000456.1:0-1578 GCA_049799235.1 Gallionella sp. | reverse complement strand
GTTCTCGGTTTCGGCGGCAAAACCCACGCAGAACGGCGGATTCGGCAGATTGGCGACATATCCCAGAATGTCCTGATTAGGTACGAGCTCCAGCGTGAGATTGTTTTCACTCTTCTTTATTTTTTTTGAGCCGGGGTGTGCAACACGGTAATCGGCGACCGCAGCCACTCCGATGAAAATGTCGCAATCGCCGACATGCTGTTTCACTGCCTCGAACATTTCCGCAGCACTCTGTACATCGACGCATTGCGCACCCTGCGGCTTGGTGAGTGCTGAAGGTCCTGATACCAGCATTACTTCGGCACCCTGTTCAAGTGCGGCTCGCGCGATGGAATAACCCATTTTTCCGGAGCTGCGGTTAGTGATGCCGCGCACCGCGTCGATAGCCTCATAGGTCGGTCCGGCGGTGATCAGGATTTTTTTTTTGGAAAATTTCTTGGGCTGGAACAAATCCGTGATGTCTTGCACCAATTGTGCTGGCTCCAACATTCGTCCCATCCCTTCCTCGCCGCAGGCTTGCACACCATCATCCGGTCCAAGCACCTGCACGCCATCGGCAACGAGTTGTTTGACGTTGCGCTGCGTGGCAGCATTCAGCCACATTTCGCGGTTCATCGCCGGCGCCACGATTAGCGGGCAATTCCGGGCCAGACACAATGCGGACAGCAGATCATCCGCCAATCCATGCGCCAACTTGGCGATAAAATCGGCACTGGCGGGCACAATCACGATAGCAGCGGCGGTACGGCTCAGATTGATATGTGCCATGCTGTTCGGCACACTCGCATCCCACTGGTCGGTGAACACCGGCTTGCCGGACAGCCCCTGCATCGTGGTCGGAGTGATGAAATGACAAGCAGCCTCGGTCATTACGACCTGCACCTCGATGTTATTCTTGATCATCAGACGCGCGAATTCCGCTGCTTTGTAAGCTGCGATGCCACCGGTGATGCCAAGGATCAAGCGATTTACGGGCTCGATGCGCGTTGTTGGTTCTTGTTTCATAATGTTGCGCATCTTAACAAAGAATCAGCCCGTCTGGGCTGGGAGGGGATTATGGCAATCACAGATTGGCCTGAACGCGAGCGACCGCGCGAGAAACTTTTGACCCGCGGCGCGGCATCGCTCTCCGATGCGGAATTGCTGGCGATTTTCTTGCGCACCGGGATAAAGGGTAAAAGCGCGGTGGATCTGGCGCGCGAGCTGCTCTCCCGCTTCGGCAGCCTCACGCAACTGTTCGCGGCTAGCGAATCCGACTTCTGCAAAACCAAGGGCATGGGACAGGCAAAGTTTGTGCAATTTCAGGCGGTGCTGGAAATGTCGCGGCGCGCATTGCAGGAAGAATTTCAGCGCGGCGATGCGCTGGATTCTCCGCGTGCGGTGCGTGACTATTTGCAGCTATTGCTGGGCGGGCGGCAGCAGGAGGTTTTTCTGGTGCTGTTCCTCGATACCCAGCATCGCGTGATCGCCACGGAAGAGTTGTTCCGCGGTACGCTCGGCCAAACCAGCGTATATCCGCGCGAAGTGGTCAAACGCGCACTGGCTCATAATGCCGCTGCCGTGATTCTTGCGCACAAC
>JBARHM010000455.1:0-2654 GCA_049799235.1 Gallionella sp. | reverse complement strand
CTGTAAACCGATCCGGCGATTTCCGCCAACACCGCAGCCTGGTAACCGGAACCGGTGCCGATCTCAAGCACCCTGTCGCCTGTCTTGGCCTTCATCAGATCGGTCATCAGTGCCACGATGAACGGCTGCGAGATCGTCTGCCCGTAGCCGATCGGAAGCGGGCGATTGAGATAAGCTGATGAAGCCAGATAGGTTGGCACAAAACGATGACGCTCCACTTTTTCCATCGCAGCGATGACTTGTGGGCCGAGCACAGCTCTGCCGCTGTATGCGGATGTCGCGGCGGCATCGGACAACACCTCCTCCACCATTCTATGGCGCGCCGCGTCGAACTCCCCGCCCTGCGACGGAAAGACAATACAGAAAAACATAAAGACGCCCAAGGCGAAATTACGTTTCAAGATTTTCTCCCGGGTGTTTAACCACCCTATCACTTCCACATTTTCTTGAAGTTCCAACTCTGCTTCCCGCCAATCGCGCGCAACCGCTCATAAAATTCCCGTTCTTCGCGGGAAAGTTCTTCCGGCACATGCACCGCGATGCGCAGATACATTTCGCCATGGTGCGTATTGCCGAATTCCGGCAATCCTTTTCCTTTGAGTCGCAACACCGCGTCGGGTTGGGTGCCAGGCGGTATCGTCACGCTGACCGATCCCTCCAAAGTCGGCACATCCAGTATGGCGCCGAGCACGGCATCGGTCAGGCTGATAGTTTCCTGCCGCAACAGGTCCGCGCCGGCGCGTTCGAAACGCGGGTCGGGCCTGGTGCGCACCACCACGAACAGGTCACCGGTCACTCCGCCCGCTTCCGGACTCGGCATTCCCTTGCCGGGAATGCGCAGCGCCATGCCTTCTTCAACCCCTTTCGGGATCTTTACCGTCAGGTCTTCTTCCTGTTCCACTTCGCCGCTGCCGCGGCATTCGTGGCAGGGGTGCTCGATGATGGAACCGCGCCCATGACAGGTGGGGCAGGTGCTGATCTGCTGGATCAGGATATGTTCCTTGTCTTTTTCTTTGCGGCTGCTGCGGGTGATGCGCCCCGTGCCTTTGCATGTCTCACAGGCTTTCGGCGCGGCACCGCCCTCGGCGCCCGTGCCATGGCAGGCAGGACAAGCTGAAGGGCGGCTCAGCCGTACCTTTTCCTCTCCGCCGCTCGCCACCCGTTCCAGCGGGATGGACAACTCCACCTCGATATTCGCGCCGCGCGCCGGTCCTCTGCGGCGTCGACGAAAGAATCCCTCGAAGGGATCGCCACCGCCGAAGTCGAAGTTGAGACCGCCGAAAATATCGCCGAAATTGATGCCGCTGAACAAGTCTTCCTGGCTGAAACCTTCAACGCCGGCAAATCCGCGGGCATCGTATTCGGAACGCTTCTTCGGGTCGGACAGGATGGCGTAGGCCTCGGCGATTTCCTTGAAACGATCCTCGGCTCCCGGCTCCTTGTTGCGGTCAGGGTGATATTTCATCGCAAGGTTGCGGAAAGCGTCCTTGATCGCTTTCTGGTCGGCATCCTTGGCGACGCCGAGCACCTCGTAGTAATCACGTTGGGCAGTAGCGATGATTCACCTCGAAATTGTCTGATTGTTCAGCCAGCTTGCCGGGAAATTAATATGTACCTTTTAGAGTCTACCCCCACCCTAGCCTAGCCTTCCCCCTGCAAGGGGGAGGAAAACGCGCCTTCCCCCTTGCAGGGGGAAGGATGGGATGGGGGTAGAAATTTTCATTATCCTCATCAATCAGCTTTACTCCTTGCTGTCGATTTTCTCGCACCCTGTTTTGCGAACGACTCCCTGATCTTGGTTAACTCCGCCAGGCGCTCTACAACGACGCGATTGACGCTTCCCTCCGGATAAGCACCGCTGGCATCGGCTTCACCGGCGGGCAAGCCGGTCAGGATCGCGATCGCCTGATCAACATTTTCCACGGCGTATATTTTGAACTGTCCGGCTTCGGCGGCTTCCACCACATCCCGGCGCAGCATCAGGTGCTTGACGTTGGCTGCGGGAATCAACACGCCCTGCTCGCCGTTCAGCCCGCGCGCAGCGCAGATGTCGAAGAAGCCCTCGATTTTTTCGTTGACCGCGCCGATCGCTTGAGCCTGGCCGAACTGGTTCACCGAACCGGTGATCGCCAGCGACTGCTTGATCGGCACATTCGCCAGGTTGGAAAGCAGTGCGCACAACTCGGCCAGCGAGGCGCTGTCGCCTTCGACCATGCCATAGGATTGCTCGAACACCAGGCTGGCAGAAAGCGCCAGCGGCTGGTTACGCGCATAGCGCGCAGCCAGGAAAGAAGAAAGGATCAGCACCCCTTTGGAGTGGATCGCGCCGGAGAGCTTCACCTCGCGCTCGATGTTGACCAGATCCCCTTCGCCCAGCCGGGAGGTAGCGGTGATCCGGGTCGGTTGCGCAAACGAGAAATTGCCCAGCTCGATCACCGAAAGTCCGTTAACTTGGCCCGTCACCGTTCCCTGAGTCGCAATCATCAATGTATCTCGCAGGATCGCCTCATACAACTGATCTCTCAACCTATCCTGCCGCCGGATCTGGGTATCGATCGCCCGCTGCACGTCGGTTGCTTCTATCGCTGCATGGCCAGCTTCGCGCGCCCAGTAATCGGATTCGCGCAGCAGATCCGTCACGCTGTGCATATGGG
>JBARHM010000454.1:0-16709 GCA_049799235.1 Gallionella sp. | reverse complement strand
ATGCTACACCATTTGCATGGCGTGAGAAAACCAAAAGCACTATGATGCTTCCATTGTCCGAAAAGCAAGGAGTCTCCCATGAAAGCACCCGTCCGCATCACCATCACCGGCGCCGCCGGACAAATCGGCTACGCCACGCTGTTTCGCGTCGCCAATGGCGACATGCTGGGACACGACCAACCCATCATCCTGCAATTGCTGGATCTGCCCCAAGCGCAGCCGATGTTGCGCGGCGTGATGATGGAACTGGAGGATTGCGCATTCCCGCTGTTGCAGCAGGTGATCATCACCGATGACCCGAAAGTAGCGTTCAGGGATACCGAGATCGCGCTGTTGATCGGCGCGCGGCCTCGCAGCAAAGGCATGGAACGCAAGGACCTTATCGAAGCCAACGGCGCGATCTTCTCCTCCCAGGGCAAGCTGCTCAATGAATGTGCGGCACGCCACGTCAAGGTGCTGGTGGTAGGCAACCCGGCCAACACCAACGCGCTGATCGCGATGAGGAACGCACCCGACCTGGATCCGCGCAACTTCACCGCGATGATGCGCCTCGACCACAACCGCGCGATCGCGCAAGTCGCCCTCAAGCTGTTCCAGCCGGTCCGCGACATCAAAAAGATTGTCGTCTGGGGCAATCACTCCGGCACGCAATATCCCGATCTCGACCACGCAGATATCCGCGGCCGTCTGGTACGGGAACTCCTGCCGGATCAGGATTGGGTGGAAAGTGTATTCATCCCCACCGTGCAAAAGCGCGGTGCGGCAGTCATCGAGGCGCGCGGCTTGTCCAGCGCAGCCAGTGCCGCGAACTCGGCCATCTCGCACATGCACGACTGGATGCTCAGTTCGCACCACAACGACTGGGTGACCATGAGCGTTCCGTCTGATGGCAGTTATGGCATTCCCGAAGGCGTGATCTACGGCTTCCCGGTCACCTGCAAAAACGGGCATTACAAAATCGTTCAGGGGCTTTCCATCAGCACACTGGGGCACCAGCACATGGAAGAAAGCTATCAAGAACTGATCGAGGAGCGCGACCATGTGAAGCAGTTGCTCGGCTAACGATACTCCATCTCCGTTTCATCGGGCAAGGAAAAACAATCGTTCGGCCCTCTTGATTCTGCCAGGCCAACCCTCATTTAGACCGCATCGCATGAATTGAGGTCGTTATGTCCACTATCCGCCCGCCTGCCGTCGCAGGCATGTTCTACCCCGCTGAACCCGGGCAGCTTGCACACGATGTGCAACAGCTGCTGGCCCAAGCTCGCACCAACGTCAGTCGCCCCGATGACCTGATACCCAACGGGCAAGCCCGTTTCCCTCTCCCCAACCCTCTGGGTGAAACAACTAGCCACTCGACTAGGCTGCCAGAAACCGCAGCCAAGTCGCTGGTTATCCCGCAAGCGGGCGAGGGGGCAAACGAATCGCTACGCGAATTTCGCATTAAAGCGCTGATCGCACCGCACGCCGGTTACATCTACTCCGGCCCGATCGCCGCGACCGCCTATGCCACACTGCTACCCGTCGCTTCACGCATCAGGCGCGTGGTGCTGCTTGGCCCGACCCATCGTGTCGCGGTACGCGGTCTGGCGCTGCCCGGCGCGGATGCCTTTGACACACCGCTCGGACGGGTCATGCTGGACACGGCAGCGGCGTCCGCTATCGCCCGTCTGCCGCAGGTCACCGTCAGCGCACAAGCGCACGCATTGGAGCACTCGCTGGAAGTGCATCTGCCGTTCCTGCAAAGCGTATTGACCGATTTCACGCTGCTGCCGCTGGCAGTCGGCATGGCCACTGCCGATGAAGTCGCCGAGGTACTGGAAGTCTTGTGGGGCGGGGAAGAAACACTGATCGTGATCAGTTCCGATCTGTCGCACTATCTGCCCTACGCCACCGCACAACGCGTGGATAATGAAACCGCCCAATCCATCCTGAAGCTGCATCAGCCCATCGCGCACGATCACGCCTGTGGCGGCACCCCCGTCAGCGGCTTGATCGTCGCTGCACAGCGGCGCCACCTCACCCCGCACCTGCTCGACCTGCGCAACTCCGGCGACACAGCCGGTACGCGAGATCAGGTGGTGGGTTATGCGTCTTTCGCCTTCACCGAGGAGGATATCCGCCATGACTGAACGAGGGAAGATTCTGTTGCCGATCGCACGCGCCGAGATCTCACGCGTATTAAATGTACCTTACGCCGTGGATGAAACCGCGCCGTGGCTGGCCGAGCATGGCGCATGCTTCGTCACGCTGACGCAATCAGGCGAGTTGCGCGGCTGCATAGGCTCGCTGCAGGCACATCGCCCATTGCTCGCGGATGTCAAAAGCAACGCCGTATCAGCCGCACTGGGCGATCCGCGTTTCACACCGCTGACCGTCGAAGAACTCGACATCACCACCGTTGAAGTCTCGTTGCTCTCCTCTACCCAGGAAATGACTGTCCGTGACGAGGCCGATGCACTGGCGCAGATGCGCCCGGGTGTGGACGGGATCATTTTCGAGTATCGCTCCCCCGACACGTTACTGGCTGAGCCAGCCGATTGCGGGAGGGGGAGCTTGGCGGCCATTCCCGCACCAAAGGGCTTCGCCCCACCGTCTCATGGCCGCTATTATCGCAGCACCTTTTTGCCGCAGGTCTGGGAAAGTCTCGCGCAACCACGGCAGTTTCTCGCGATGCTCAGGCGCAAGGCCGGGCTGCCTGATGATTTCTGGGCGGAAGGCGTGAAACTATCGCGCTATACCGTGACCAAATGGAGTGAGTCCGGAAAACTATTATCCGGGCATCCCAAGGAGCGTCAGCATGGATGAACCGATCAGCATTGCCGAACGCTATCCGGCCAAATACTGGCACAAGCTGGATGACGGGCGCATCCAGTGCGACCTGTGCCCGCGCGACTGCAAGCTCCACGACGGACAGCGCGGCGCGTGCTTCGTGCGCGGCCGTGTCGGAGATACCATGGTGCTCACCACTTACGGCCGCTCCTCGGGTTTCTGCGTCGACCCGATCGAAAAGAAACCGCTCAACCATTTCTATCCCGGCAGCAGCGTCCTGTCGTTCGGCACTGCGGGCTGCAACCTCGCCTGCAAGTTCTGCCAGAACTGGGACATCTCCAAATCGCGCAGCTTCGACAAACTCGCCGACCAGGCCACGCCGGAAGCCATCGCGCAAGCTGCCGACCGGCTGGGCTGCAAGAGCGTCGCGTTCACCTACAACGACCCGGTGATCTTCGCCGAATATGCGATGGACGTGGCCGATGCCTGCCACGAACGCGGCGTCAAGACCGTGGCCGTCACGGCAGGCTACATGCACGACCAGCCTCGCCGCGATTTCTATGCCAAGATGGATGCCGCCAACGTCGACCTGAAGGCGTTCACAGACGAGTTCTATGTCAAACAAACCGGTTCGCATCTGCAACCGGTGCTGGACACATTGAAATATCTGAAACATGAAACCGACGTATGGTTCGAGATCACAACCCTATTGATCCCCGGCCTCAACGATAGCGCAGACGAGATCACCAAGTTGAGCGCATGGATCGCAAAGGAACTCGGCGTGGATGTGCCGCTGCACTTCAGCGCATTTCACCCCGACTACAAGATGACCGGCATCCCCGGCACCCCTGTGGAAACGCTGACACGCGCGCGCCAGATCGCCAAGGCAGCGGGACTGCAGTACGTCTATACCGGCAACGTGCATAACCGCGAGGGCGACACCACGTATTGTCCGTCCTGCAACAGTAGCCTGATCGTGCGCGACTGGTATGAGATCGAACAGTACCGCGTCACTCCAGACGGCCATTGTCCGGATTGCGGCGACCCCATCGCCGGGCGCTTTGAAAAATTCGCCGGTCAATTCGGACGCCAGCGCATCCCCGTCGTCATGGCGGGAATTTGATATATTGAGTATCCGCGGTCCATTCTGAAAAGGGGAAGCTCATGAGCAGCATATTGCGTAGTATCTTGCTTTTCATCGCGATTGTCTTGATTCTTGGCGTATTGGGTATCTTTTTTTTCGCCGGACATTGATTACATGGATTAAGCAAAGCGGAATCCTGGGAAGTATCACGCTGGGCTACCGGATTCCGGCCTGCTGAAACAACTGCCGGAACAACTAGCCATCCCACTGCGCAACCAAAAGACGGTTGCCAAGTGGTTGGTTATAGCCATTCGATTAAGACGATAAAATCACATCGTCCAAGTCGCTGGTTATTCGGCCTGCATCCTGGCTACGAAACGAGAGTTAAGGGAGGAACATCATGAGCACCGTACATATTCCGGCCGGCACTGTCGAACTCGATGGCGAGCTGATCCTCCCGCCGTCCGCAAAAGGCGTGGTGCTGTTCGCCCATGGCAGCGGCAGCAGCCGCTTCAGTCCGCGCAACACCTATGTCGCCGAAGTGCTGCAGCAGCGTGGCATTGGCACACTGCTGTTCGATCTGCTTACGCGCGAAGAAGACCAGGCTTATCAGACGCGCTTCGACATCGCGCTGCTCACGCAACGACTGCTCGCTGCGACCGCATGGCTGCAAGGCAATCCAAACACGAAATCCCTGAGCTTGGGTTATTTCGGTGCCAGTACCGGAGCGGCAGCGGCATTACAGGCAGCGGCGCAAATGGGCAACAAGATCGCAGCCGTGGTGTCGCGCGGAGGACGGCCCGATCTTGCCGGAGAAGTTGCGCTGCGCCGCGTGACCGCTCCGACGCTGCTGATCGTCGGCGGCGCGGACTACGGGGTGATCGAACTGAACCAGCAGGCTGATGCGCTGCTGAACTGCAAGAAAAAAATCACGCTGATACCCGGCGCCACCCATTTGTTCGAAGAACCCGGCACATTGCAACAGGCCGCAAGCAAAGCGGCCGACTGGTTCGTGCAGCACCTATAACATCCATGTAGTCGCGGGCATGGCCCTCCACAAAGCAAGCAACTAAAGCGAGACCGTGATTCTCATGGATACGCGCCACATCCGCAGCTTTCCGCCAATCGCAGATCCCACTGCGAAGGTCCTGATCCTCGGCAGCATGCCGGGCAAGGAATCACTGAGGGCCGGGCAATACTACGCGCACCCTCGCAACGCCTTCTGGACCATCATGGGCGAACTGGTCGGCGCTTCACCTGCCCTGCCTTACCAGGCGCGAGCCCAAAAACTGAAGACCGCCGGCATCGTGCTCTGGGATGTGCTCGCTTCATGCACGCGTCACAGCAGCATGGATGCCGATATCGATGCAGCCTCGATTTGTCCCAACGATTTCTCGTCATTTCTCAAGAAGCATCCGAACATCACGAATGTCTTCTTCAACGGCAGCATGGCTGAAAAATGCTTCCGTATCTATGTGCAGCCTATGCTCGAATCACAGCCCGGACAACACTCGCTGCACTATCAGCGCCTGCCGTCGACAAGTCCCGCCTACGCATCCATGACGTACGAGCAAAAACTGAAAGCCTGGAAGGTGATCCTGCAATTCAGCCCGGCACGGCAAACGAATCGTTCGGCAAACGATTTGTTCTTGAGCGTTACATAGAATATGACAGCAGATAACTTGCTTCAAAATACCCGCTCCCCCACCCCTCTCCCCTTGGGGCGAGGGGCGGTTCCTAATTTAGGTAAGCTTCGATAAACATGCCGACCATACTCCGCGCAATCCAGGCCGACATCACCACACTCAAGGTCGATGCGATCGTCAACGCAGCGAATTCCTCATTGCTGGGCGGGGGCGGCGTGGACGGAGCGATCCATAGCGCCGCCGGCCCGGCGTTGTTGGAAGAATGTCGGCGACTACGCGGATGCAAGGCCGGCGAAGCGAAACTCACCAAGGGCTATCGCCTGCCGGCCAGATTCGTGATCCATACCGTGGGCCCTGTCTGGCATGGCGGCAGCAAAGGCGAGCCGGAACTGCTTGCTTCCTGCTACCGCAACTCGCTGCGGCTTGCGGCTGACAATGATCTGCACAGCATCGCGTTTCCGGGCATCAGCACCGGCGTCTACGGCTACCCCGTGGAAGCGGCCGCCCGTGTTGCAGTTGAAACTGTCAGGTCATCGCTGACCGGACTCGGACCGATCCGGGAGGTGATCTTCTGCTGCTTTTCCGCCGTAGATCTCGCTGTCTATCAAAGGCTGATCGATGCCCGTTCATAACGCCGACATCACCGCCATCTTCGAAGAGATCGCCGACCTGCTGGAGATACAGGGTGCGAACACCTTCCGCATCCGCGCCTATCGCAATGCCGCTCGCATCCTCGGCGACCTGCCGCAGGAGGCGCGCGTGCTGGTGGAGCGCGGCGATGACCTGACCCGCTTGCCCGGCATCGGCGCCGATCTTGCCGCCAAGGTCGACGAGATCGTCAGCACCGGACATTGCAGCCTGCTGGACCGTTTGCGCCGCGAACTGCCGCCGGCGATCACCGAATTGCTGAAGATCCCCGGGCTGGGACCGAAGCGGGTGAAAACGCTGTACCACGATCTCGACGTGCAGACCGTCGAGCAACTGCAGCGCGCCGCACAGGACGGGCGCATCCGCACGCTGCACGGTTTCGGCGCAAAGACCGAGCAGAACATCCTGCAGTCGGTGCAAGCCCATGCCAGCCAGAGCCGGCGCTTCAAGCTCGCCACCGCGGCACAATATGCCGAAACGCTGCATGCCTTTCTGCAAGCCATCCCCGGTGTACGGCAGGTGGCAGTGGCCGGCAGCTTCCGGCGCATGCGCGAGACAGTCGGCGACCTGGATATCCTTGTGACTGCTGCGCCGGACAGTCCGGTGATGCAGCGCTTCACTGCCTATGACGAAGTGGCCGAGGTGTACTCAGCCGGAGAGACGCGCGCCAGCATATTGCTCAAATGCGGCATGCAGGTAGACCTGCGCGTCGTGGCACAGGAAAGCTATGGCGCGGCATTGCACTACTTTACCGGCTCCAAGTCGCACAACATCGCGATCCGCCGCATCGCCCAGCAGCTCGGCCTGAAGGTCAACGAGTACGGCGTGTTCCGCGGCACACAGCGCATCGCCGGGGACAGCGAGGAATCTGTGTATCGCGCAGTCGGCCTGCCATATATTCCTCCCGAGCTGCGCGAAGACCGCGGCGAGATCGAAGCGGGGCGCGCCGGGCGCCTGCCAGAGCTGGTGGAACTGTCCGACCTCAAGGGCGACCTGCATGCGCACACCAGGGCCACCGACGGCCACGACAGCCTGCGCGACATGGCGCTCGCGGCCAAGGCGCTGGGGCTGGAATACTTGGCCATCACCGAGCATTCGCGCCGCCTCACCGTCGCACATGGCCTCGATTCCGTGCAACTGGCGAAACAATGCGACGAGATCGACCGGCTCAACGCACAACTGGACGGCATCACGCTGCTCAAGGGCATCGAGGTGGACATCATCGAGGACGGCAGCCTCGACCTGTCCGACACGGTGCTGGCGCGGCTCGACCTGGTGGTAGGCGCGGTGCACAGTAAATTCGAGCTTTCCCGCGCAAAGCAGACAGAGCGCATCCTGCGCGCAATGGATCACCCGCATTTCACGCTGCTCGCCCATCCCAGCGGACGCCTGATCGAACAACGCGAGCCCTACGACGTGGATATGCTGCGCATCATCCGCCATGCGAAACAGCGCGGCTGCTTCCTCGAACTGAACGCCCACCCGGAACGCCTTGATCTGCTCGACAGCCAATGCCAGAGCGCGAAGGAAGAAGGTGTGCTGGTCAGCATCAACTCGGACGCGCACAGCACCTTCGATTTCGCCAACCTGCGCTATGGCGTCGGTCAGGCGCGGCGCGGCTGGCTGGAAAAAGCCGATGTGCTCAACACGCGTTCGCTTGCCGCGCTGCGCAAGCTCCTCAAGCGCACGATGTAATTCCAATTTTGGATGGAAGTGCCACGGATTAACACCTTCAGCATCAAGGTGGAGATCGAAACAAAAGGGCAGCTAGACTCACGCTTTCACCCCCACCCTAACCCTCCCCCTCAATGGGGAGGGGATAGGAATTTTGGCATTGCACCAGTTCCTTCCCCATCTGAGGGGGAAGGCTAGGATGGGGGTGAGATCCGTGAAATACGTAAAATGTTTTAATGAGTTCTCTGAAATTAATTGTTTGTGTTCTTAACGAGAATTGGAAATTATGCCTACGCTAGCCTTCACCGGAGATGTCATGCTCGGCCGCCTGGTCAACGACAGGCTCAAGACCATGCAGCCGGAACAAGTGTGGGGCGACGTGCTGCCGCATCTATTGCTGGCCGATCTGCGCATCGTCAATCTGGAATGCGCCCTCACCGCTCATCAGCAACCGTGGACGCGCACCTGGAAGATGTTCCATTTCCGCGCCGATCCAGATGCCGTGCGCGTGTTGCAGGCCGCCCATATCGATGCCTGCGCACTCGCCAATAACCACATACTCGACTACGAAGAGCAAGGCCTGCGCGACACCTTGCGCGCACTCGAAACTGCCGGCATCCGCCACGCCGGCGCCGGCGCAGACGACAAAGAAGCTGCCGCACCTGCGATGCTCGAAATACCTGGCAAGGAACCTTGCCGCATGGCATTGCTTTCGTACACCGACAACGAGCCGGATTTCGCGGCAACAACAAAACGCCCCGGCACCAACTATCTGGAAATCTCGCTGCAACAGGAGACGCTGACGCGCATCGCAAACAGCATCTCGCAGGCGCGCGCGCAAGGCGCCGATCTGGTGGTGTTCTCCAACCACTGGGGCGCGAATTTCGTCGAACGTCCTTCGCCGGAATTCCGCAGCTTCGCCAGACGCGTGATCGAGCTAGGCGCCGACATCTACCACGGCCACAGCGCGCATATCTGCCAGGGCATCGAAATCTACCAGGGCAAACCGATACTCTACGACACCGGCAATATCATCGACGACTACGCGGTTCATCCGCTGCTGCGCAACGACCGTTCCTGTTTGTTCAAAGTAGTGTTCGAGCATGGCAATCTGTGCCGCATCGAATTGCTGCCGGTTTCATTGGAAGTGGCGCATGTCGCATTGGCGCAAGGCGCGGAGTTCGACGCGATCTGCGCGCATATGAAGATGCTGTGCGCCGAATTTGGAACCGGGTTGACACTTCAACAAGACCGGCTGGTCTGGCAGGCAGGGAAATGAATCCAACAAGATTTTAATAGCTGCCAGATAAATCCGGCAGCTATTATCAGTCAGGATGCTTGCGTGTCGATTTCGGGTGCTCAGTCATATGGTAGGCGCGGCGATAAGCCAGCAAGGTTTTCTGTGCATGGCTCAGCACGCTGCCCGGCGGATAATCCCCCTTCTCGTCGGCGACGCCGAATGGACATCCGGTCAGCAGCTCCATGCCGGCACTGACATGATCCGCGGTATAGATATGGAACAAACCATTGGCGACCGCCTCGACGACCTTGCGCTCCAGCATCAGGTGGTGGCGATTGCGATCAGGGATCAGCACGCCTTGCCCGCCGTCCAGCCCGGCCTTTTCACAGACGCGGAAATATCCCTCGATCTTTTCGTTGATACCGCCCACCGGCAACACCTCGCCATGCTGATTGAGCGCGCCGGTGACCGCGATGCCCTGCTTGAGCGGCAGACCCGACAGCGCCGAGAGCAACGCATAAAGTTCGGCTATCGAAGCAGAGTCGCCCTCGACGCCGTGATATTCCTGCTCGAACACGATCGATGCGTTCAGCGCGAGCGGCGAATTGTGGACGAACAGTGCGGACAGATAGCTTTGCAGTATCAGCACGCCCTTGTCGTGGATCGGCCCGGACATCTCCACCTCGCGCTCGATGTTGAGCAAGCCGTCATCGCCGGCAAAGGTGCGCGCAGAGACCCGCAGCGGAAAACCGAAACGGTGATCCCCCAGGTCCACCTGGGTCAGGCCGTTGAGCTGCCCTGTTTTCTCGCCCTGCAATGTGATCAGCACATTGCCTTCGGCGATAGCTTCCTGCAGGCGCTGATCGGGATAATCGTGACGCCGGGTGCGCGCAGCAAGCGCGGATTCGACATCTTGTGCTTCGACCAAGTGGCCGCCACGCGCACGACACAGCGCCGCACTCTCCATCACGAGCGCCTCGGTATGTGCAAAGATCGCGCTCTGGCGTGACTGGTCATCCACCTCGCGATGCCCGTCCTCAAGCAGGCGCGCTACCGCAGCAGCGGAAAAATGCGGCAGCCCCAGATCGCGGCAGGTGTGGGCAACGAAGATAGCCGAAGTGCGGCGCGTTTCGTCGCTGGATAAAAAGCTTTCGGCAAAATCCACCTTGACGCGGAAACGGCGCGCGAACTCCGGGTCTTCCTCCTGCAACTCGTAATACTGTTCGCGGGAACCGATCATGACGATCTTGGCATCGACATCCACCGCCTCGGGTTCGAGTGACACCGCCGCGATCGGCGCGAACGCAGTGCCCGGCTCCTCGATCTGCAATCGGCCGCTGCGCAGAAAACGCCGCAGCTTTTCCCACACCAGCGGATCGGCCAGCAGGTCGCGCAGGTGCAGCATCAGGAAGCCGCCGTGCGCGCGATGCAGGCTGCCGGCGCGTATCCGCGAAAAATCGGTCACCAGCACATCGTTCTCGGACTGATATTCGATGCTGCCGAACAGCGGGCGGAACAGGGGATTGTCCTCGATGATCACCGGCGCGCCGTTCAGACCGTCATTGTCCACCACCAGGTTGACCCGGTAACGCGACAGTACCGTGTTCAATGCCTCGCGCCGGATCTCCTCCTCGGTATCGGAAACCTTGAACAGCACCAGATTGTCGAGCACATCCTGCACCACCTGATCCAGATAGGCGCCAAGCTTCACCGAGTCCTTGATCTGTTTCTTCAAACCGACGCGGATCTGCTGCAGTTCGTGATCCAGCAGCGGCTTCACCACCTGGCGCCGCAGCGTGGCGAGCGCCTCGTTCATGGCCCGCTCCATCGGCCGGGTCTTCTCGAAGTAACGGCTGATCTCCGCGCGCAGTTCCTGCTCGTATTGCTCGATCTCGGCACGGCGTTTCTTCGGCAATGCAAGCACTTCCTCCTCGGTATAGGCGCGCCCTTTTTTTCCCAGCAAGGTGAAAAGTATGTGGCCGGTCTCGCGGTGCATCGTAAAACTGCGCGCTTCGGCAAACGCCTCAAGTTCGGCGAAGGCCTTGGCTTCTTCAGTCTTGTAGGTCTTTACGATGCGCTCGCTTTCGGTCTTGAAATCCTGGCTGTCCAGGCGTTGCGGTATTTCCGTCTGCAGCGATTTCGTCATCCGCGCCAGCAGTTGCCGCAGCAAACGGCCCTGCCCTGCCGGCAGGCGCAACGCACGCGGACGTTCCGGCGCATCGAAGTTGTGCAGATAACACAAGTCCGGCGGAGCAGCTTTGCTCGCGGCGGTCGCCTGCATCGCCTGCCTGAGCAGTGACGAACGGCCGCTGCCGACCTCGCCCAGCACGAACAGATTGTAATCAGGCTGGTCCATGCCCAGACCAAAGCGGGCAGCCATTTCTGCGCGCTCCTGCCCGATCCATGGCAACGGATATCCCAGCAATTCGGAGGTATCGGCATAGCCCAGCGCATCGGCTGCGATGGTAAGGCGAAGATCGACGGGAATAAGTTTTCGGATAGCCATTTGTTGTTCCGCCCCGATACGGAGGCCGAGACACGGACGATAGACACGGTGGATAATTCAATTGTAACCATAAATCACAATCAACACCGCCTCAAGGGGAAATGTCATGAACATACGCATCATGTCCAGCCACCCGTCAGCCATATCGGGCATGACAGTCACGGCGAAAGACAATCCATGATCTCTCCTGCCGAACTGGTGCGCAGCTATAGCGGGCGTTATGCGACCGCGCTCGGCATCGAGCTTGCCGCTGCGGACAGCGGCGAGCGCTTCAAGTGGTTCATTGCCGCGATACTGTTCGGGACGCGCATTTCCGAACTGCTCGCCACCCGCACCTGGCGCGAGTTCGCCGCACACGGCTTGCTTGACCCGCAGCACATGGTCGATACCGGCTGGGACGGCCTTGTGGCCATCCTCGATGCGGGCGGCTACGTGCGCTACGATTTCAAGACCGCCACCAAACTGCTCGCCGTATGCTCTGCACTGCTGCATGATTATGCCGGCGACCTGGACAGGCTGCACGCACTAGCGAATGATTCGCGCGATCTGGAAACGCGCCTCAAGGCACTGGGCAAAGGCATCGGCGACACCACCGTCGCGATCTTCCTGCGCGAGCTGCGCGGCATCTGGAGCAAGGCCGCTCCGCCGCTGTCGCCATTGGCTTTGGCCGCAGCACAGCAACTGGGCTACATCCGGCATGGCCGCCACGCGACCGGGCAGGCACTGGCACGCTTGCAACAGAAGTGGACAAGCGACGGACAAGCAGCAGATGATTTCGCCGACTTCGAAGCGGCGCTGGTAAGGGTAGGACCGCGCTTGCGCCGCGAGGAATCGCGGTACCACCGGTCACCGGATAAGGAGGCGGCATGAGCATACTGATCGTGGTCAACAATCCGCGCGACTGGCCGTTGGATATACCAGACGTGACCGTTGTGCCGGCGCGGGCCTATTTGAGTGATCCGGCTTATGGCGGCGACCGTATCGTCAGGGTGTTCAACCTGTGCAAGAGCTACAGATACCAGACACTGGGCTACTATGTCTCGCTGCTCGCCGAAGCACGCGGACACAAGCCAATGCCGCGCGTGAACACGATTGAAGACCTGCAATCCCGAAACATGGTGCGGCTTCTGACCGAAGGCCTGGACGATCTGATAGCGAAATCGCTGGCACCGATCGAGTCAGATACGTTCGAACTCAGCATCTACTTTGGCCGCAGCGAGGCGAAATGCCACGATGCGCTCAGCCGCCAACTGTTCAACCTGCTCCAAGCACCGTTGCTGCGTGCAGAATTCAGGCGCCGCGGGCAGCAATGGCATCTTCACAGTCTGCGGCCGATCGCAGCCAGCGACATCCCGCCCCACCAGCATGAGTTCGCAATCCATGCCGCCAGGGAGTATTTCATGGGCCGCAGGCGGCGCACGCAGAAACTTGCCGCTCCGCGTTACAACATCGCGATCCTGCATGATCCCGGCAATCCCGAATCTGCTTCCAATCCCGGGGCACTGCAAAAGTTCGAGAAAGCGGCGCAGTCGCTGGGTATGCACGCTGAACTCATCACCAAAGCGGACTATGGCCGGCTTGCCGAATTCGATGCCCTGTTCATCCGCGACACCACCTTCGTCAATCACTACACCTACCGCTTCTCGCGGCGCGCGGTCGCCGAGGGCCTGGTGGTGATCGACGATCCGGATTCCATCCTGAAGTGCAACAACAAGGTCTATCTCGCCGAGATCCTCGCGCGGCACCGCATCCCTGCTCCCAGGACCCTGCTGGTACATCGCGACAACGTGAACCAGATCATCCCCACACTCGGGCTGCCCTGCGTGCTCAAGCAACCGGACAGCTCGTTCTCCCTGGGCGTGGTGAAGGTGGAGAATGCAGAAGGACTGCCTGCCAGGGTTAACGGCCTGCTGGACAAATCGGAACTGGTCGTCGCGCAGGAATACCTGCCCACCGAGTTCGACTGGCGCGTCGGCATCCTCGACCGGCGTCCGCTGTTCGTCGCGAAATACTACATGGTTCCCGGCCACTGGCAGATCATCAGGCACGGCGATGACAAGCACGATTTCGTCGAAGGGGAAACGCAGGCATTGTCAGTCGGCGAGGCACCGGACCGGGTGGTGAAGATGGCGCTCAGGGCGGCCGGGCTGATCGGCGACGGATTCTACGGCGTGGATATCAAACAGGTCGGCAAGCGCTATTACGTCATCGAGATCAACGACAATCCCAACGTCGATGCCGGCAACGAGGACAGCGTGCTCAAGGACGCGCTCTACCGCGAAGTGATGGGTGTGTTTCTGAAACGCATCGAAGCGCGCAAACGGGACGCTGCAAAATGAGCGATCTGTTGTTTTGCGACAATAAAGGCTTGAATAGTGGACTTGAGCCTTAGTAACAATCTCATTATTACGCCGCCATGAAGATTCTATGGTTCACGTCATGCATTTCGTAAGGCATCCAGGATCGAATTCAGTTTTGTAGGTGTACATCGACCAGGCAGTGCGAGCGATGCGCCGAGCCAGGATGACGATCACCGCAGTACTGGATAATCCCTTTCCCCGATAGTGCTCATACAGTGGTTTCCATGTTTTGATGGCTGACAAAGCTGCAAGGTAGAGCAATCGCCGCATTTCGGAAGGATTGCGTTTGGACAGGCGCCTTGTGCCGCGATGCTGTCCCGAGTCATCCGGCCTGGGATCCAAGCCGGTGAATGCAACGAAGGCATCTGCGCTCTTCAGGGGAACACGATCAAGAGTGTTAACCAGTGCAGCGCTGACGACTGAGCCTACGCCGTAGATCGTTCTCAAGTGCGTGACATGTTGTTTGCGATCACGGTTTGCATCGACCAGTTCTTTGAGTCGCAGATCGATACGCGCAATGACCTGATCGAAGCGTTTTCTAAGCGCCTTGAGTTCGGCGGCGCACATACTTCCTGCTTGCCCGAAACCAGTCGGACAACTGGCCTCACACTTTTGATCCTACCATGATTAAATCCGCTATATTTCTATGTTTCGGTTTTCCGGGTAATCGCAATAAACACCCACACAATGGCCAATGGCAGAAGAAGAACAAGCAGGAAAGGGAACGCAAAGCCCGCCAAGATCAGCCCGGCGAATATCACCCCACCCAAGATAAGAATGCCGATTCCGGCAAACACAAAGACCAGGAAGATCGCCGCACAAAACATAGCTATCAGTCCAATAATAAGTCCTGCTGCCCCGATTGTGCCCTTGAGCGGCCCTATAATTTCCTGACCGTTGATGATGATTCTTGTTGATCCTGCCTCAAAAAACAATGCCCACGCGACGATGACCAGCATCGCGAGTGCAAGAGCGATTGCCGCTTTCTTGGCCATAAGAGATCCCTTCATAGATTAGAGCTATGGAAAAAGACGACAATCGTGGTTCGCGCGAAGTGCTTTTGGATATTTGAACATACTTATTTGTCATGTGCGTGAAGCAAATTGGATTCATGGTTATTATGCATCCAAATATTATATCCACCAAAATCTGGGATCTCTTCAAAAAGGAAGGCACTTGAAGAAAATGATCAATCTCAAATGTAAATTGCTCCGTTTCTCATGATTTCTGCAATTTTGCAATCGCCACAATGGCTTTCGGTTCACGTCCTGTTTGTAATGGTCGGACTCCTCACCTATGTCCTGACAACCCATTCGTTGCAACAAAGGCGCGCTCCCGCGGCTGCTATCTCCTGGGTACTGGCAATAGCGCTCATTCCCTATATTGGTCTGCCGCTTTACCTGTTGTTCGGTGCACGAAAGCTCGTGCATTCCGGGAAACGTATCAATGATGCAACGCCACTGTCTGACCGCTATTCGGGTGCCGCATGGCTGCCCCAATTGGCGGCCTCAATGGGTCAAATGCCGGTGGCGTCATACAAACACCTACATATTCATACAGACGGCATGCATGCGCTGCATGCCCTTTGGGATTTACTCGACAGCGCCGAGCATGAATTGGTATTGAGCACGTTCCTCATCGGCCGGGATTCAATGGGCAGGGAGCTGGTGGCGCGCCTTATCGAAAAAGCGCGGAGTGGCGTCAGGATACGGCTGCTCATTGACGGTGCGGGCCGCATGATGGGTGGTGGCATTAATCTGCACAAGCTCAAAGCGGCCGGTGTGTAGGTTGCGTTGTTCGGTCCGATATTGCATATGCCATTCAAGAGCAGAACAAATCTGCGTTACCATCGCAAGATGTTGGTGGCTGACGGAATACGCCTGTGGTGCGGCGGCAGAAATTTCGCAGCAGAGTATTTCCAAGGAGTGCGCAACCGCGAACCGTGGAAAGACCTGAGCTTTGATCTGGAGGGATCTCTCGCAGGCCAAGCCAGAGAATTGTTCGAGCAAGATTGGGCATTTGTAAACGGCTCGCCGTGGGCAGGAAGGGCACAGGAGATGCAAACCGCTCGGGAACCTTTCGCTCAGGTGATTGCTTCGGGTCCGGACCAGGCCGACGACACTGTGCACGACTTGTTGGTCACCGCTTGCTTTAAGGCGCAAAGCAGCATTGCTGCCGTGACACCGTATTTCGTGCCAAGCGACACGCTGTTGGTCGCGCTATTGCTTGCCGCGCGGCGAGGCGTGATTGTCAATTTGATCCTGCCCAGACGTTCCAATCACCATATGGCCGACTTTGCACGCCACCGCGCTCTTCGGGAGCTTGGGGCTGCTGGCGGACGCGTGTGGCTGGTACCGTACATGCTGCATGCCAAGGCAGTGGTGATCGACGATAGTCTGGCCTTGTCGGGTTCGGCCAATCTTGACTCGCGCAGCCTGTTCCTAAATTATGAATTGATGGTGGCGTTCTATGACGTCGTTGATATCCGGCGCTTTGCCAGCATAATCGAAGAACATCGCGAGGCGGCCATACGCTACGACGCCCGCAAGCCGGGGCTGTTGCGCGATTTGACTGAGGGTCTCTTACTCTGGCTGGCGTTCCAGCTTTGATAAAATAGACAAAACATATCTTCAACCTGCCAAGTTCTGCACTGAGCAGAACTACGAGCCCTGAAATACCCTGGCTGAAAGCGGACGTTAAAGAAATTCTGATCTAAGTCTTCATTTTCTTGTTGCTCATTCAAGATATTATTATCACGAAACATTTGTGTGATGCAGAA
>JBARHM010000453.1:0-5071 GCA_049799235.1 Gallionella sp. | reverse complement strand
GATTGCAGCAGCACCGGCTAGTGGAAGCCGTGTTTGGTTAACCGTTGATTAAACCAGCCTCTTCAGCTGATACAGCTTCTCCAGCGCCGCTGTCGGGCTGAGTTCATCCGGCTGAACGTCCCGCAATGCCGAGACTAGCGGATGCTCTTCCGGCTCCGGTGCTTCTCGCCCAGAAGTCATAGGAGTTGCGGTGAACAGATCGCCTTGCGGGTTCTGGGCGGCACTTTGTTGTTCGAGTCTGAAGAGTTGTTTCCTGGCGTTGCGGATGACGCTGCTCGGTACGCCAGCAAGTGCGGCGACTTGCAGCCCGTAGCTCTGGCTGGCGGCGCCTTCATTAACAGAGTGCAGGAACACGATGCTGTGCTGGTGCTCTATCGCGTCAAGGTGGACATTGGCGAGTTGAGTGAATTCTTCGGCGAGCCGCGTCAGCTCGAAATAATGCGTGGCGAACAGCGTATAGCTGCGGTTGCTGTCCAGCAGGTGACGTGCGATGGCATAGGCGAGCGCAAGGCCGTCAAATGTGGAGGTGCCGCGCCCGATTTCGTCCACCAGTACCAGGCTTTTTCCGGTGGCGTTGTGCAGGATATTGGCGGCCTCGGTCATCTCGACCATGAAGGTGGAGCGACCGCTGGCGAGGTCGTCCGATGCACCGATGCGCGTGAATATCTGGTCGATCTCGGGAAGCCAAGCTTCCTGCGCGGGCACGAAGCAACCTACATGCGCGAGCAGCGCGATGATGGCGACTTGGCGCATGTAGGTGGATTTACCGCCCATGTTGGGGCCGGTGATGAGCAGCATGCGGCGCGCGTCGTTGAGCGTGCAGTCGTTTGGCGTGAACTGGTCCACTTGCGCTTCCACTACCGGATGCCGGCCCTTGATGATGTTGATCTGCGCGTTGCCGGCGAATTGCGGCGCGCTGAAATTCAGCGTGGCGGCGCGCTCGGCGAAGGTGGCGAGCACGTCCAGTTCGGCGATGGCGGCTGCGATGCGTTGCAGTTGCGGGATGAAAGGCGCGAGCTGGTCGAGCAGTTGTTCGTAGAGGAATTTTTCGCGTGCCAGTGCGCGCTCGTTGGCGGAGAGCGCCTTGTCCTCGAAGGCCTTCAGTTCCGGCGTGATGTAGCGCTCGGCGTTCTTCAGCGTCTGGCGGCGGCGGTAGTCGTCCGGCACGTTGGAACTTTGCGCATGCGTCACCTCGATGTAGAAACCGTGCACACGGTTGTATTCCACCTTCAGAGTGGTAATGCCGGTACGCGCGCGTTCGCGCGCTTCCAGCGACAGCAGGAAATCGCCGCAGTTGGTCTGGATGCTGCGCAGTTCGTCGAGTTCTGCATCGTAGCCATCTGCGATCACGCCGCCTTCGCGCAGGACGCTGGATGGATCTTCCTTTAATGCTCTTGTCAGCAATTCGACCAGAGCGGAATCGGCTTGCAGTGCATCTGCCAGGCTGTTGATCAGCGGGGCATCGCAGGCAGCAAGCAGCGCGTGCAGTTGCGGCAGTTGCTTCAGTGTGTCGCGCAGGCCGGACAGGTCACGCGGGCGCGCGCTCTTGAGTGCGATGCGCGCGGTGATGCGCTCCACGTCCACGCCGGGTTTGAGTTGTTGGTGTACGGTGCGACAGCCCTCTCCCCCAGCCCCTCTCCCGCTTGCGGTAGAGGGGAGTGAGCGCATAAGTTGTTCCACTGCTTCCAGCCTTGCATTCAATACAGCACGGTCGCGCAACGGATGGTGCAGCCAGTGATGCAGTAAGCGGCCGCCCATGTTGGTCGCGCAGGTATCGAGCAGAGAGAGCAGCGTGGGGGCCGGTTCGCCGCGCAGCGTCTGGGTGATCTCGAGGTTGCGCCGGGTCGCGGCGTCCATGCGCACATAGCGATCCGCGCTGTATACCTGCAAGGCGAGAATGTGGCTGATTGCCTGTCCTTGCGTGAGCCTGGCATAACCCAGCAGTGCGCCTGCAGCTTCCAGCCCGACAGTGAAATCATCGCAGCCGAACCCGGCCAGGTCGAGCGTGGCGAACTGCTGGCACAGCGCGCGCCGCGAAGTTTCCAGTTCGAAGTGCCATGCGGGTAAAGTTTTGCTGGGGACATTGCTTTGCGGCGCGGCAACATTTTCTGCGAGTAGAATTTCCGAAGGCTGCAGGCGTTCAAGTTCGGCGGGCAGATTCTCGGCAGATGTTTCGCATACGAAGAATTGTCCCGAGGCCAGATTCAGCCATGCCAATCCCAGCTTGCCCTGGCGTTCATGAAGGGCCAGCAGCAGGCTGTCGCGCTTTTCTTCCAGCAACGCGGAATCGGTCAGAGTGCCGGGCGTGACGATGCGCACCACTTTGCGTTCGACCGGACCTTTGCTGGTGGCGGGGTCGCCGATCTGTTCGCAGATCGCGACCGACTCGCCGAGTTTGACCAGACGCGCCAGATATTGCTCGGCGGCGTGGTAGGGCACGCCCGCCATCCTGATCGGCTGGCCATTGGATGCGCCGCGCTGTGTCAGCGTGATGTCGAGCAGCTTTGCCGCGCGCTCGGCATCCTGATGGAACAGCTCGTAGAAATCGCCCATGCGATAGAACAGCAGCATATCGGGATGCTGTGCCTTGATGCCCAGGTATTGCTGCATCATCGGCGTGTGTTTTGGGTTAATATCCTGCTCGTTCATCGCGGTTGGATTGAAGGTTTGGGTTCTTGTATCGTTATCAGGAAGTTATCATGGCTAGTTTGAAGTGCAAAGCGATGTTTGATCAGTTAGACCAGAATAATTCGGAGCCGGAGTTTCCAGGCGTCAAGAAATGTACGACAAACAGCATCCGCTGAAGATATACCTGTTATTGCTCATATTCGTCTTCGTTGCCGAGTTTGGCATCATGTACCTGCTCAGTATCATGCAGATCAAACCTGAAATAAACTGGCTGGAAGCTGTGGTCGATGCGACCGTGTTGACTACGGTGTGTGTCCCGATCTTATGGTATTTCTTCGTGAAGCCGCTGCAACAAACCGTGGAACTGGAGAGCGTCAAGTCACACAAGATCGTCGAAATGGCTGCAGAAGGGATCGTGAGCATCGACACAACAGGCCATATTCTGTCCTTCAATCGCGCCGCGCAAAGAATATTCGGTTACAGCGAGCAAGAGATCCGCGGCAAGAATGTTTCAGTATTGATGCCGCAGCCACATCGGGATCGTCACGACGAGTATCTCTCGCGATATTTGCAGACCGGAGAAGCGCATGTGATCGGCAAGACCCGGGAGGTGCAGGGGCTGCGCAAGAATGGAACGACCTTTCCGATGGATCTGGCGATAAGCGAGGTCAAACTTGGCGACAAGCATATGTTTACCGGCATGTTGCGCGATATCAGCGAACAGAAACTAGCGCAGCAACAAATCGAACAGTTGGCGCACTATGATACGCTGACCCATTTGCCGAATCGCACCCTGTTTTACGACCGGCTCGGACAGGCCATCATGATAGCGAAACGCAATAAGCGCAGTATGGTGCTGTTGTATATCGATCTGGACGGCTTCAAGCAGGTCAACGACAAGATGGGGCACCATGCTGGAGATTTTCTGCTGGTGGAGGTGGCGAAACGCTTGCGTCTGTGTGTGCGGGAAAGCGATACTTTGGCGCGTCTCGGTGGCGATGAGTTCACTGTTATCCTGAATGATACCCATGAGCGGGAGGATATAGAGATGCTTGCAATAAAGATCATCGAAACCATAAAGCATCCATTCGTTCTGGAAGGTCGCACAGTGAATATCGGCGTGAGTATCGGGATGGCACGATATCCTGATGATGCCTCGACCTCTGGTACCTTGCTTATCGTGGCTGACAAGGCCATGTATGCAGCCAAGGCGTCGGGCAAGAACACATACCGGTTCGGTATCCCCGGTGATGCGACCGCAGCTTTTCATGTGCTGAATCGCAGCGTTTGATCTGTCGCGCTATTTCCCCTTTAATCCCGCTGTCAGATGGGGTGCGATCACCCGCAGCAGATGCGCGTGGATTTCCGGATTGCCCGCGCAGACGTGCCCGGTTTCGAGATAGGCGTCATTGCCGCTCAGGTCGCTGACCATACCGCCTGCTTCAGTGATAAGCAGACAACCCGCTGCGATATCCCATGGCTTGAGTCCGGTCTCGAAGAATCCGTCATAGCGTCCCGCTGCCGTCCACGCCAGATCCAGCGCGGCAGAACCGGGGCGGCGCAGGCCGGCGGACTGTTGCATCAGATCCTTCAGGATCGCCATATAGGCATCCAGATGTTCGAACCTGGTGTAGGGGAAACCGGTACCGATCAGGCTGTCCGAAAGATGAACGCGCCTGGTGACCCTCAGGCGCTTGTCGTTTAGGAACGCACCGCGCCCGCGTGTGGCGGTGAAAAGTTCGTTGCTGGACGGACCGTATACCACCGCCTGAGTGATGATGCCTTTGTGCTGCAGAGCGATGGACACGGCGAATTGCGGCAAGCCGTGCAAAAAATTGGTCGTGCCATCCAGCGGATCGATGATCCAGAGGTAGTCCGACTCGCCCTGTGTGCCGCTCTCTTCTGCTAGAATCGCGTGGTCCGGATAGGCTTCCAGCAACGTCTGGATGATGGTCTGCTCGGCGACACGATCCACCTCGCTGACGAAATCCGCATGAGATTTTTTCGTGATCGTAAGCAGATCTATCTTGTCGCTGGCACGGTGGATCAGATTGCCGGCGCGACGCGCGGCTTTCACCGCGATATTGAGCATGGGGTGCATATCAACCTTCTTTAAGCTTAATGAGCGATAGAATCAGGGCTGGCATTCTAGTTGGTATTGTGTTTTGAATAAACCGAATAGTTTCGATAATATCCGCGTGGTGCTCAGCCACACCACCCATCCGGGCAATATCGGTGGGGCTGCGCGAGCGATGAAGACGATGGGTTTGCGCCATCTTTATCTGATCAATCCGCGTCATTTCCCCGATGCGCAAGCCGATGCGATGGCGGCGGGAGCAGGCGATGTGTTGCGCGATGCCGTGGTTTGCTCATCAATAGATGAAGCATTGCAGGGCGCGGTGTTCACGGTCGCGATGACTGCGAGGCTGCGCGACATCTCAAT
>JBARHM010000452.1:0-2330 GCA_049799235.1 Gallionella sp. | reverse complement strand
TGTATGTACTGGTGAAATACAGGATGGAACCGCTGATGAGAACCGATGCGAAAATTGCCAGGATGCTCCAGCGCAACAAAGGGAAGTCGGATTTGGAGAGCTTCATGCTGGTGGCCTGTTCGTTTCGGGTGTCACGGTGATTCCGGGTCTGCGCGAAAGTTTAACTGAAAAGTCCAGTGAACTCGACAGCGACTCGCGTTGATCGGCGATGCTGCCGCTCGGACTGGCGTCGAACGGTTTGGTCAGTACTGTAACCTGATAGCCTTTCCCGTTCAGGTCATTCTGGAAGGATTCCATGTAACTCAACATGGCACGGTAGTCATTGGCGAAATCCAGCATGCGTCCTTTGAGGATGATGACCTGGGCCGGAACATCTGAAAGTGTGTTGCTTGCAACCGGCTCGTTTGCGCTCATCTGCCAGGAGAGTTCGTCGAGCTGGATCTGCGGGTAGCGGTTCAAAGATGCGCTGATCGGCCCCATGATTTCCAGCGGAGCGGGTGCATACTGGTTAAGCTTGCGCATCACAGACACACCGGCTTTCATGTCCCCCGCGGGAGCATAGGTGTTGGGAAAGGCGCTGGTGATCTGTTGTATTTCGTTGTTGGCCAGATTTGCCTGGGCTTTGAGTTCGGCAGTCTCCGCGGCGTCCTCTCTGCCTTGCAGGCTGTTGTTCACACTCCACAACATCACTCCGATTAGGAGTACACCGCTTGCAAAAAAAAGACCAGTCCTTAATCGGCCAAGATCGTAGAAGTGGGTATGGGTTGCATTGGCATAATTTCTTTTTGTCGGGTGGGCGGCAAGGTGGTGCAAAAAGATCTGGCTGGCATCAGAGTCGGAGAAGTAGTAGTCGAGCTTCAATTCTTCGCCAGTGTCGGAGATATCCGTAAAGGTGTACCGCATATCTGCGGTCTCTGGCAATTTCACTTGCAATTCTGTGCGGTCGTCGCTGTGGCACAAGATAAGCACATCGAGTGTTTGATCCGGGGGGAGCAAGCTCAGGCTCTTCAGATACTGAAAAGTGCGGGGGAGTTCATTCACCACCGCATCGTGGAATGTCAGGTCGACGTGAACCGGCGTCAGCCGTGAGATCTGCAGATGATGACTGCTGAAATAGGTTTGACGCAGGCCGGAAAATTTTTCCCAGGTGACCAGCAATATATGATCCGAGGGGTTGTTCTTGACCAGCGGGGCGCTTATCTGCGGTACTGAATAGATTCCTACGAGCTGGATCTTCTGATCCAATATGATAGCCACCCAGGCCGTGATGAGCGATGGGTTGGTCAATGCCGAGAACAGGATGTCATCGTCGCGCCTGCCGGTCTTCTGCCGATGAAGCAGGGTTGCATGCCGGAAAGGTGTGCCGCGATAATATTGGTCGAACTTGCGATTCAATAAAGCGGTTCGGTTTCTGCCTACCAAGTGCGGGACAAGCTCGTGACGGAAGTCTTCTTCGATCAGGTCGGTCAACAAGTAAGCCGGGGACTTTACCGATTTCAGGAAAGATGCGAATTCTTCACGCCCCTGGGTTGAGTCGGTGAAACCGCGTGTCACGGCGATCTTGCCCCCCACCATGTGCTGGGCATGAAGATGGCCAGCGCTCAGAAATAGCAGCAGAGAGTGTTTCATTAAAATTGCACCTTGCCGATGATGTCATAAATGGGTGACAGCACTGAAACCATTACCCAGCCAAGCAATGCACCCAAAATCATGGTCATGGTCGGTTCGATCATCACCTGCACTTTTTTTATCGAGTCCTTGACTTCCCTGTCGTAAAAGTAGCTGACGTTGAGCAATGCCTTGTCCAGCGAACCGGTTGCTTCGCCGACTTTGAGCATGCGTATCACCAGGGGCGGGAACATCTTGGTGTTCTCGAAGCTCTGGGTAAGATTCTTTCCGGCCTCGATCTCAAGCGTGACATCGGTCAGGCTTTTGGCGACGGCACGGTTGTTGACCACGTCGCGTGAGATGGCGATGCAGTTGAGGATGTTGATGCCGGAGCTGTACATTATCGCGAAAGTGTTGGCAAATCGGGCGAGGATGATCTTGCGCAATATCGGGCCGAAAACCCAGAGGTCGAGTTTCAGCCTGTCGAATTTGAATTGCATCTCCGGGTTGTAGTTGATGATCAGCTTGGCAACGATCGGCAGGACGACCGGCAGTGCGATGAGCACATACCAGTAATCCACGAAGAATGCCGAGGTGGCCAGCAATATGCGCGTCTGGATAGGAATTTCCAGACCCATGCCCTTGATGAAGCCGACCAGTTGCGGCACCAGATAGATCATCAGAAAGAACGTGATAGCCAGCACGATAGTGCCGACGAAGGC
>JBARHM010000451.1:0-6136 GCA_049799235.1 Gallionella sp. | reverse complement strand
CCGGAAAGCTTCACGCCCCGTTCACCGACCAGCGTATTTAATCCCAGCGGCATCTCGTCTATGAATTCCATCGCGTGCGCGGCTTTTGCAGCGGCGATGATTTCTGACTCCGGCACTTCACGCATCTGACCGTAGGCGATATTCGCCGCAATCGTATCATTGAACAAGACGACTTCCTGGCTTACCAGCGCAATATTGGCGCGCAAATTGGCCAGAGTAAGTTCGGCAAGATCATGACCGTCCAAAGTGATGCGTCCACTGCTGGGCAGATAGAAGCGCGGAACCAGATTTGCCAGGGTACTCTTGCCACTGCCGGATGCGCCCACCAGGGCCACGGCCTGCCCTGCCGGAATTTCCAGGTTGATGTCGCGCAATGCCAGTCTGTCATCCTGCTGGTAGGACAGACTTACGTGGTCGAAGCCTAGCCGACCATTAGCGCGCCCTATGTTTATTTTTCCGTTGTCAATTTCACCCGGTGTATCAAGTAATCCAAATATGCTTTCTGATGCAGCGAGCCCGCGTTGCAAAAATTCGCTAACGCCCGTCAAGCGTTTGATCGGGGCGGTCAGCATCAGCATGGCTGCGATAAATGAAAGGAACCCGCCTACGGTAGTTTCATCGCTGCGAGATTGCACAGTGGCGAGATAGACAATAACAGCAAGCGCCAAGGCAGCGATCATTTGCACGATGGGTACATTGGCGGCTGCTGCCATCGCCTGTTTCATGATGTAGCGGCGCACCCAGTTGGTTTTGTCGCTAAAGCGATCGCTCTCGTACTGTTGACCGCCAAACAGTTTGACTACTTTGTGCGCGGCAACACTTTCTTCTATCACCTGGGTGATATCGCCCATCGCGCGTTGTGAACTACGGCTGGCGTCACGCAGGCGTGCATTGATGATTTTCAGGATAAACGCAATGATCGGTAACATCACCAGGCTCAGCAGTGTGAGCTTCCAGTTGAGGTAGAACAGCCAGCCGAGCAGTCCAACGATGATAATGGAATCTCGGACTGAAACGGTCACTATGCTGGTGGCTGCTGCGGTAACCTGCGTCACATCGTAAATCAGTTTGGAGATGAGATTGCCGGTCGCGTGATCATCGTAATAGCGTGTCGGCAGGGTCAGTAACTTGCGGAACATTTCCTCGCGCAAGTCCATCACAACCTTGTTGCCGACCCAACCGATGGCATAGGTGCCAACGAAAGAAGCGACACCGCGCACGAAAAAAATCACCAAAATGATCAGCGGAGCAAGTTTGATGACGGTGTCATCCCTGTGTATGAAAGTGCCATCCAGCATGGGCTTCAACAAAGCCGGAAGCAAAGGTTCGGTTGCTGCTGTCACCGCCATCCCAAGGATGGATATCGCAAAGGTGCGCCAATATGGTTTGACGTAACCGAGAAGACGAAAATAAAGCTGGGCGCTGGTAAGATTCATGGCGTGCACTTTAGCAGAAAAGACCCTGTCCATCTCCACTCGATAACTGTTGCAGTCAGACAGTGTCGCTATGGTTCAACGTTATTGAGACGCGAGGATTTTATTCCGGCACGGAATACGATAAAGCGGGACAGTAGATACATGGTGATCGTGTATGTTGCAGCGGCGAGCAGCTGGGCAAAGATGGCATTCAAGTGAAGAATGCTCAGGGCTGATTGCAGCACGAACAAATTCAAGATGAAACAAGCAAGGAACGCCGCCAGATAACGAAGGCTTTCAGAAGTGATATGTCCCTCGCTGCGGAATACGAGTTTTTTTGACAAGAAAAATCCCAGTATCAGTCCTGCAAGATAGCCGCCGATATTGGCGAGGATCGGAGATACACCGAGTGCCATGAATATAAAGATGACGGAAAAACCAACCAGGGTGTTCAGCACACCGCTGCCAGTATAACGGCCAAGATATGCTGTCTCAGCTCGCCATTTGGACATAATATTGGGCGCCAAGCGGCAAGTGCTTTAGCCAGGGTTCGATTCCGCGCAGAAAAGCCAGTTGGCGGGGAAAGAAAAGGGTGTAACCGTGTTGTTCGGAATTGAATCCGGCTTCACGAATCATTTCAAGGGCTGATTTCATCTTGAGCATCTCGGCATCGGCATCGAAAGGGCAGCGTTCGAAGATCCAGCGTGTCAAGGGATTGAACGGGTTGTGTTCGAACAGGAACATTTGCCCGCCTTCAGCAAGAACCTGCCGGCACTGAGCAAGTGCCTCTCTACGCTGCGCAACAGGGATATGATGAAACACATTCGCCGTGACTATCGCATCGAAACGCATGGCAGCAATCTCGCCCCAGTCTGAAAACAACTTTGCGCGCGGTGTATGCTTGGCTGCGATCTCAAGCGAGGCGGAGGACAAGTCATAGCCGAACAGCTCGGCATCGGGGAAATATTGCTCAAGGTAAGGCAAGCTGCGACCCGCGCCACAACCAAAATCGAGGATGCGTGCAGGCCTTTTGTTGCCGAAGCGGGATGCCATTAAAGCGATCTTGTACTCGGCAAAATATCCATCCTCCTGCAAGGCTTCCGGAATTGCTTCACCCAGCACATGGTCATATCGGCTGGCATATTGATCAAATTCAGGTTTGCTCATTCTTTTTTGGCAATTTCCAGGTGGTCGCAGCAACGACGAATTGCGGTTTGTGGTTCAGTTTCAGGTAAGTGCGCCCGAGATACTCGCCTATCATGCCGATACACAACGTCTGGATGCCCCCGATGAATAATATAGTCGCGATCAGCGATGCCCAGCCGGCTGGAAGTTCGGGATGCAGCATTTTTTGCACAATCACGAATACGATCATTATCGAGCTGAAGGCAGCGAGGACAAATCCGGTATAGGTGGCGATGCGTAGCGGCAATACCGAGAAGCTGGTTGCCATTTTCAGCCACAGCGAAAGCGAGCGGCGAAGATTGTAGTTGCCTTCACCCCCGTGGCGCGGCTGATGTTCAATGTCGACAGTGGTGATGGAGCGCGTTACATCAAGGATCAGACCGTCAACATAAGCATATGGCCCGTCATATTTGCAGATTTCCTTGACCACGTCGCTGCGGATCGCCTTGAATGAGGAAAGGTAAAGGTCTTTCGGTTTCCCCAGCAAATGAGTAGCCACCCAGTTGTTGAATTTGCTTCCCAGCCTTTTCCAGGCCGCATGCCGACGGTTCAGATAATTGGTGTAGCAAACGTCGTATCCCTTATCAAGGGCTCGCAACATGTCTCCGATCGCACTCGGAGGGTGCTGCAGGTCGTCATCCATCAGCACGACGATCTCACCAACAACATGACTCAGTCCCGCCATGATCGCATTGTGCTGACCAAAGTTGCGGCGTAGCGAAATGCCCTTAATAAAGGAATGGGTGTTGGAAAGCGAGCGAATTATTTCCCAACTGTTGTCCGGGCTGGCGTCGTTTACCAGTATCAGCTCGAAATTATCAGACAGGTTTTCATTGTTCATTTCCGCATGAATTTGTTCCACCAATTGCGGCAGAATAGTCGCGCTGCGGTAGACCGGCACGACGATAGACAGTCTGCAGGTAGCTTCAGTGTGATTTTCCATAATATTTACAGATCACCCGTTCCAGGTAGCTATTGCCGAATTCTACTCCGGCTGCGTCCAGCACTGGGAGTATCGAGCGGATGTCTATGGGATACCCGGAGCCGCGCTCGAAAACATCGTAAACCGCACGCTTGCCGACAGCTTTTTCCATTGCGCCTACGATGTCCATCATCGGGTAGCTGGTTGGATTGGCGATGTTGATCGTGACTTTGCGCCCGGTATTGTTGGCTATCAGTTGAAGTGCAATCGCAGCCACATCATCCACATCGATGATATTGCGCTTGGCTTTGCTCCACAATTTGAATGATTCACTGCGTGAAATGCGTGCATAAAGATAGTTTAACAAGGTATGCGGATTGGGAGTTCTACCCGCAACTTGCGGCAGCCGCAAGATCAGGTGTCTCGGGTGTGCCGAAACAAGTTGCTCCATCGCCAGTTTATGCTGCACATAGGGTGAGTTTTGCGCTTCCGGGTCGGCAACACTGCAAGTTCCAAAATACACGAAGGCATCAACATGCTTTGCCCGATGCAAAGCATCGGCCAGCCGTTTTCGTTCGCGCTCAAACTCGTGCGTATCTGTACAGCTTGAGTTTGAAACGCCGGCAGCGTAAATGCACACATCTTCCCGCTTGGAAAATGTGGATGCAAATGCCTGTGCCAGCAAACCTGAACCAATGAGCATGATGAATGAACGACAGTGAATAATTCCGGAACACAACAGCAGTGCGTTAACCGGCTGCAGGGTATTTTGCCAGAAATCTGAAAAATCTTTCGATAACATGCTCATGATGAATCGATTTTATCGAAATCTAACTATAATCTGTTAGGCTATTTGACAAGTAATCCAGGCTGGAAAAAGCTATGGCGATTTATGCGGTGGGCGACATTCAAGGCTGTCATACCGAACTGGTGCAGTTGCTGGAGACTATACGTTTCGATGAAGCAGCAGACAAGCTCTGGCTGGTCGGCGACCTGGTGAATCGCGGTCCGGGTTCGCTGGAGGTGCTGCGCCTGGTCAAGTCGCTGGGAAACAGCGCGATCACCGTGCTTGGCAATCACGACCTGCATCTGCTCGCAGTAGCGGAAGGCGTTTCGGAGTTGCATCGCAGCGATACACTCGACGATGTCCTGAATGCCCATGATCGCGACGAGTTGCTGCACTGGCTGCGCAATCAGCGCCTGCTGCATGCCGAAGACGGCTACGTGCTCGTTCATGCCGGGCTGTTGCCGCAATGGAGCGTGGCGCAGGCAGCGAGCCTTGCGCGCGAAGTAGAAGAGGCGCTGCGAGGCAAAGATTATCCTGAATTCCTCGAACGCATGTACGGCAATGTCCCGCATGAATGGGACGACGACCTCACCGGCTACAAACGCCTGCGCGTCATCGTCAATGCCTTCACCCGCATGCGCATCTGCACCGAAGAGGGCGAGATGGAGTTCAGGTTCAAGGGCGAAGTGGAGAATATCCCGGCAGGGTACATGGCGTGGTTCGATGTGCCGCGCCGTGCCAGCCGCGACGCCACCGCCATCGTCGGCCACTGGTCGGCGCTCGGCTTGTTGCTGAGGAAAGACATCATCGCGCTGGACACCGGTTGTTTGTGGGGAGGCCCGATGAGTGCGATACGGCTGGAAGACCGCAAGCTAATTCAGGTTGCCTGCAACAATCCGGTAGCCAAGCACTGGTGACTAACGGACCTTTGCCAGCAGTCGCCGCATCATTCCTTCCGCTTGCCGTACATAACCGCCGCCGAAGATGTTGGCATGGTTGAGTATGTGATACAGGTTGTACAGATCGCGGCGCAGCGCATAACCTTGGTGCAGCGGGAAGGCGGCACGATAAGCCGTATAAACATCCGCACTGTACCCGCCGAACAATTCCATCATCGCGAGGTCACATTCACGGTCGCCGTAATAAACAGCAGGGTCGAAGATTGCAGGTGTGCCGTCCGGCAGATATGCATGATTGCCTCCCCACAGATCGCCGTGCAGCAACGAGGGTTGCGGTGAGTAGCCGGCGAACAATGCGGGAAGCGCGTCGAGCAATTTCGTACCCAAGTCATTCAGTTGATCACCGTAGCCGTTCTCAGACGCAAGCTGCAATTGAAATTTCAGCCGTCGCTCGCGCCAGAAATCCATCCAGTCATCCGACCGGTTGTTTTGTTGCGGTGTTTTGCCGATAAAGTTGTTTTGCGCAAAGCCGAACTGAGCAGAGCGCACGCGATGCAGCGCTGCCAGTTGTTTGCCGAGCAGAGGCGCATCGCCGTGTGAAGTCAATTCAAGATGTTCCAATACCAGAAAACTTTGCTTGCCTGCAACGCCATGCGTGATCGGTTGGGGCACACGGATTGTTTGCGTGGCAGCGATTTCGCTGAGTCCGGCAACTTCAGCGGAAAACATCGCGAGCTTGTCCGCGGAATTGAGTTTGACAAAATACCTCCGTCCGTCTTGTCCGTCGATATGATAGGTCTGGCTGATCCAGCCGCCGCCTACAGCCGTGTGGTTGTTGAGGCGAAAGGGCTGATTTGTCGCAGCATCAATCGCGGCAGCGATGGTTTCCCAGTCGGTCATGCTTTACAGGTTGATGTCGGATCCGAAG
>JBARHM010000450.1:0-5468 GCA_049799235.1 Gallionella sp. | reverse complement strand
AGCCTGGACACCAAATACCTGCTGGGGCTGGGCACGGTGGACGAACGCATGATCATTCTGGTGGACATCGAGCGGTTGATGACCAGCCGGGATATGGAGCTGATCGAATCAGTGGAAGGAACGGCTGCATAGTGCGGACTGGCGTTGATTTGTTGATGCACGGGTGTTTATTCGAGAGGAAGCAGTCATGACAATGGCAAATTTGAAAGTGGGCACACGTTTAGGGCTTGGTTTCGGAGCAGTTGTTATGATGTTCGCTGTGACTTTTCTCGGGGTTGGGTTGATGCTCTCCGACCTTACGCGGGATGCCAAGCAGATCGATGAAGAAACCCTGCCATTTGTTATGGTTGTGGATGAAATGGATCTCAGCCGATCCGAAGTGCAGCAATTCCTGACCGATGTTTCCGCCACCCATGACCGGGCCGCGTTCAAGGAAGCGGAAGATTCGGCCAAACTCTTCCTGGGCGGGGTGGAAAAATTCAAGGAGATGTACAGGCGGGAAAACGATGTGTCCAGCCTGAAGCAGATAGAAGCCATCGATGCGGATTTCAACAAATTCTATTCCAGTGGCAAGGTCATGGCAGAGGCATACATCACCAAGGGGTTGGAGGCCGGCAATCTACTGATGAAAGGCACCGACACGGCAATTGGCTTCGACCGCGACAGCGAAACCCTTGCTGCCGACCTGAACAAATTCCGCGACCAGCAGGTGGCTGAAGCACACAAAATCACCGCCGACACTGTGCGCGCCGCCAGATCCACCCTGAGCATGATGATCTGGAGCAGCTTGGCAGCCGCATTGCTGGCTGCCGTTTTAGGTTGGTGGATTATACGAAGTCTGCTGCGGCAACTGGGAGGCGAGCCTGCATATGCGGCGGAAGTGGTGTCCAAAATTGCCAATGGCGATCTGACAGTTGAAGTGCGAACCAAATCAAACGATAACAACAGCATGTTGTTTGCCGTCAAGGACATGGTCGACAAACTCACCGGCATCGTCACTGAAGTGCGCGGCTCCACAGACTCGATCACCACTGCCTCACAGGAGATCGCCCAAGGCAACACCGATTTGTCGCAGCGCACCGAAGAACAGGCCTCCAGCCTGGAAGAGACCGCCTCGAGCATGGAAGAGCTGACCTCGACGGTCCGGCAGAACGCCGAGAACGCCAAACAGGCCAACCAGCTGGCGGTGAACGCATCGGACATCGCGGTCAAGGGTGGCCAGGTAGTGGGTGAAGTGGTGGACACGATGTCCTCGATCAGCACCAGTTCGAAGAAGATCGTCGACATCATCAGCGTCATCGACGGCATCGCGTTCCAGACCAACATCCTGGCGCTGAACGCCGCGGTGGAGGCGGCGCGTGCCGGCGAGCAGGGGCGGGGCTTCGCGGTGGTGGCATCCGAGGTACGCAACCTGGCGCAACGCTCGGCGGCGGCGGCCAAGGAGATCAAGACCCTGATCGGCGACTCGGTAGAGAAAGTGGATATCGGCGCCAAGCAGGTGGAACAGGCCGGCGCGACGATGAACGAGATCGTCCAGGCGGTGAAGCGGGTCACCGACATCATGGCCGAGATCGCCGCCGCTTCCAACGAGCAGAGCTCGGGCATCGAGCAGGTCAACCAGGCGATCACCCAGATGGACGAAGTGACGCAGCAGAACGCCGCGCTGGTGGAACAAGCGGCCGCGGCCGCCGAAGCGATGCAGGGGCAGTCAGAAGTGCTGATGCAGGCGGTGAGCATCTTCAAGCTGGAAGGCAGGACGATGACGCGGGCCGTGGCCAAACCCGCCGCCAAACCCGCCGCCATGCACGTCGTCGCGCATCACGGCCCTTCAGCACCGGCCAAGAGCACGCGCAAATTGGCCAAAACTAAAGAGGACAAGGACGGAGAATGGAAGGAGTTCTAAGCCTCGCTAAAATTACCTGTTGCATGTAAACTAACATCCGGCTGAAGCGTGGAGCAAGACAGGAATCTTGACCTTGTCGGAATTATTTAAGGAAGCTCTTCCTCAATACCATTGGCGATGAGAGTTTTTTATTCGCTTTCTCGATGTTTCCTCATTAGAATCTTGGGCATGGATATCTTTCTAAGGACATCCCCGCGGCTTGCAGCGGGGATGTTTGTTTGAACAGGCAATTCAGGATGTCATGAGCGCTAAGAACTCCAACCTCCAATCTCTCGACGGGCATGAACGTGAGTTTGTGTTCACGCAGGAGAATTTTGAGCGGATATGCCAGTTGATCTATGAGCACGCCGGAATTTCACTCAAGCCATCCAAACAGCATATGGTGTATAGCCGCTTGGCGCGACGTCTGCGGGCGAATGGGCTGGATAATTTCAAGGATTATCTGGCGTTGCTGGAAAGTGATAACGAGGCCGAGTGGGAGGCGTTTGTCAATTCGCTTACTACCAATTTAACCTCATTTTTCCGGGAGCCGCACCATTTCCCGTTGCTTGCCGAGCATGTTGCCAGGCAAAAAGTGCGGCACCCCATCTCGCTGTGGTGTGCTGCAGCTTCTACCGGGGAAGAGCCCTACTCGATGGCGATGACCATGGTGGATACTTTTGAGAGTTTCAATCCGCCCGTTTCGATTATTGCCAGCGATGTGGATACCAATGTGCTCGCTATGGCGGAAGCCGGTATTTACCCGATTGAACGTATCGAGAAACTTTCCGATTCCGTGGTGAAGCGATTTTTTCTCAAGGGGACGGGCGCACAATCTGGTTTTGTGCAGGTGAGGCCGGAGTTGCGCTCGATGATTATTTTCAGGCCGGTAAATTTGCTCAGTAACAACTGGCAAATACGCGGTCCGCTGGACGCGATTTTCTGCCGCAATGTGATGATCTATTTCGACAAGCAAACGCAACTTAAAATATTGCATCGCTTTGCGCCGTTGTTGCAACCTGACGGTCTGCTGTTCTCTGGCCATTCGGAGAGTTATTATAATGCGACACACTTGTTCAGGTTGCGCGGAAAGACGGTATATGAATTGGCAAGACCACATTCCCATGTACGCAGCCAGACAAGATAATTCAACGGACTTGAAAGCAAAGCCGGAAGGGTCGGTTCAGAATGGCTGAACATGGCTTCGAAGAGGTTCTTTCACCGCATCTGTATTTCGACCGTGAGCATAATTCCGAGGCGGCCAAGATACTGCCCGGTGAATATTATGCGACGGGACGGAACATGGTTCTGGTCACCGTGCTGGGTTCCTGCGTCTGCGCCTGCATACGCGACAGGATCAGCGGGGTCGGCGGCATGAACCATTTCATGTTGCCCGAAAGAGGGCAGGACAGGAACAATCCGCTGGGCGAGTCGGCGCGATATGGCACCTATGCCATGGAAATATTGATCAACCAGTTGCTCAAAATGGGCGCCAAGCGCAGCAATCTTGAGGCGAAGGTGTTCGGTGGCGCATCGGTATTGCGCGGTTTCACCGTAAATAACGTCGGCGAGAGAAATGCGGAATTTGTATTGCAGTTTCTAAAGACGGAAAAAATTGCCGTAGTGGCGCAGGATCTGCTCGATATATATCCGCGCAAAGTGTATTACTTTCCCGGTACCGGTCTGGTCAGGGTCAAGGCTTTGCGGCATGTGCATAACGACACGATCATCAGCCGCGAAGCAGAGTACAACAAACGTTTGCAATACGCCAAGCTGGAGGGGGATGTGGAGTTGTTCGGTTGAGAACCGCAGATTTAATCTTGCGACTGAAGGGACTGCATCCTGAACTAAATTGGGGCGGGTGAGCAACGCCACCCAAATGCAACCGGAAAGTTTGAGCAAGAGTGAACATGAAAAGCCGCAAGATCAAGGTATTGGTGATAGATGATTCCGCGCTGATCCGTGCCGTGATGAAGGAGATCATCGATCGGGAAAAGGATATGGTATGCGTGGGCGCCGCTCCTGATCCGCTGGTGGCGCGCGAGATGATCAAGTCGCTAAATCCGGACGTGCTGACTCTGGATGTGGAAATGCCCAAGATGGACGGGCTGGATTTTCTGGAGCGGCTGATGCGCTTGCGCCCGATGCCGGTGCTGATGGTTTCGACGCTTACCGAGCTCGGTTCCGACATCACCTTCCGTGCGCTGGAATTGGGCGCGGTGGATTTCGTGTCCAAGCCGAAACTGGATATTGCGCGAGGCATGGAAGAATATGCCATTAATATCACCGACAAGATCCGCGCAGCCGCGCAGGCGCGGGTGCATAAGACGGCCGTTACCCCGGCACGGGAGAGATTTTCAGCGGATGCGATACTGCCCAGCGTTGCGGGGAGGCTGTACTCCACTGAAAAACTTGTCGTGATCGGCGCGTCCACCGGCGGCACCGAAGCGATCAAACAGATATTGACCAGTCTGCCTGCAGACGCACCCGGTGTTCTGGTGACGCAGCACATGCCGGAACATTTTACCAAGTCGTTTGCGGATCGATTGAACACGCTGTGCAGGATTTCGGTCAAGGAAGCGGAACATAATGAGCGGATCCTGCCGGGTCACGCTTATATTGCGCCGGGACATTCGCATCTGCTGCTCAAGCGCAGCGGCACGAATTATATGACCCAACTTGACCAGGGAGAGCTGGTGAATCGCCATCGTCCGTCGGTCGATGTGTTGTTTCGTTCGGCAGCCAATGCGGCGGGATCCAACGCGTTTGGCATCATACTGACCGGTATGGGCAGGGATGGCGTGCAAGGTTTGCTGGAATTGAAGAAGGCCGGCGCTTACACCATTGCCCAGGACGAGGCCAGCTGTGTGGTTTTTGGCATGCCCAAAGAGGCGATTTCAGCAGGCGCCGTGTGCGAAGTGCTGCCGTTACTGAAAATCGCGCGCCGTACCGTCGAATACCTCGAGTCGCGCGGGGTCAGAAACACCCGAGTCTAAAAATGCCGCCCGAGCGCTCCAATAGATCAGGCGTTGCCGGCAGCGGCGATTCGCTGTTGCGCCGTTATTATTTGGCTACATTCACCCCTGGCGGAGCAGAAGATACATAACCGACCGCTCCCGGTGTTCGTTTTACAAAATCGATTACCTCGGCATCGCCCGATTTCACGGCTGGCGCGATCAGGCCGTCGCGGAATGATTTCTTGGTCCACGCATTACTGTATTTGCTTTTGGGCATATCCAAAAATTTGGCCAGGAAGCTGTCCTGCAATGACGCATTGTCCACCGGGACCAGCTTGGTTGCTCCGGCGAATTGCTTATCCCCGAGGAAAACATCCTTTACATCGCCGGCGGTGATGGTGGTTCCCGGATGCGAAATGACGACAACGTCAGCCGCATTTGCAAGCTGGGGCAGCAGCAAAGCCAGCAGGACGGCAGAGAAATACCTGAATAAAGTTGATTTCATGATGCTCGATCTCCTTTGGCTTAGAAGCGGATGGCGTACTGTGCGAGAAAGCTGCGGTATTTGTATGCCGTTCTAGAGTTTGCACCTGTTGTATCAGCGACAAAATTCGAATTGAGCAGCTCGA
>JBARHM010000449.1:0-4060 GCA_049799235.1 Gallionella sp. | reverse complement strand
GTTCACGCACCGCTGCCATGAAACACCTGTAAGCGCAGCCATGACCCAACCGGCAGTGACAGTCGGCCGGGATGCAGGATTTCTGGAGATATTGGATGCCTTCCACCAACATGGCGGCCGCAGCATGCCTGTCACAGGGACCGACGGCAGACTGCTCGGCTTGCTGCTGAGAAAAGATTTTTTTGCAGCCTACAAGTTGAAGGAATCGTTGTGAATTTACGCGAATACTTTAGCAAGATGAAAGGCACGACTCGCGGCAGTCCGCCGCGAGCCAGCAACGAAGAGATCTTATGGTCATGGATAGGCGCATTCCTGGGCATTGCAGTGGTGGCGTGGGTAAATCGTCTTTTTTTCGAAGGACTCGATTTGTCATTGATGATCGGATCATTTGGCGCGTCCGCTGTCCTCGTATACGGCGCCGTGCGCAGTCCATTGGCCCAGCCTCGCAACCTGATCGGGGGCCATGTGCTCTCAGCCATTATTGGTGTGCTTTGCTGGAAGCTCCTGAACCAGCATATGTGGCTCGCCGAATCGGTGGCGGTCGCCACCTCGATCGCCGTGATGCACGCTACCCGCACGCTGCATCCTCCCGGTGGTGCCACCGCACTGATCGCGGTTATCGGCTCTCCTGCAATTCACAAGCTGGGGTTTTTGTACGTCATATTTCCCGCCACTATCGGGCCGCTCATCCTGTTAGCGATCGGATTGCTGGTGAATAACATACCGGCTTCGCGGCGCTACCCGGAAATCTGGTATTGAATAATGCACAGGGATCGCACTTGCGTCCTCAGTGTTTTTTGAAAATCACGGCAGTGAACAAAGAATTGCGCAACGCGTGAAGCAGTTGTTTAGCCTGTTTCATTGTGCAGCACCCCGTCGACAAGTCTTAAACGGCGCTGCATGCGCCCCGCAAGTTCGGGGTCATGGGTCACCACGATGAAGCTGGTATTCATCAGCTCGTCAAGCCGCTGTATGCACTGGCTTACAAACTTGGTGCCTGGGTGAGCGGTGTGAACAGCGGCGTGGCGAGCGCAAAATTGACTTTCCCGGAAATGCAATGGCATGACTGGATGGGCAAGTTGTGGGAATGGCTGGTGATGCTGGGCGAACCTATCCTGATCGGCTTGCCGCTGCTTGCCGCGTGCCTGGCGATCACAGGATATATTGTGGTGCGCGTGGCATGGCGTGTGGTGGTGGTATTGAAGTGGCGTGCGAGAAAGCGAAGGCGGGCAGTTTGATTCTCCATGCGCTGCTATGTGCCAGAAGCCGACTTTAACTGTTAGAGAAGAATCGATATGAAATGGAACAAATTACATCCAGTAACAGCAATTATTTGTCTTACGGTCGTCTTGCTCAATGGATGCGGAATTACCGAAAAAATCAAAAGTAATTATCAAGTAACCATTGAATCCTATTACGCACCAGATGATTTAAATGCAGATACACAAAATACCGGCCTTTTACTGGTTGATGCTGTTTCAGAGAAATCGCTCAATACCATGTCGCTTTCCGGGGTCGCAATTGTTAACACCAATAAGCCGAAAAAAATCATTTTTTCCGGCTCCTTCAAAGCCGGTAGTTTCTTAAGCCAAATAAGCGGTGTCGTCGTTATTCCTAATCTTCAGCCAGGGAAGTATAGAATAATAAAAATAAATACCTGGAGTGCAAATATGTGGGAGACCATATTTATGCCTGATACCAGGGAATATGAGATAGAAATCAGTGCCGGCAAACCAGTTTATTTTGGCCAGATCAAAGTGCGTCAACCAGCCGGGTCAACTGATATAGAACTAAATATTATCTATGACAAAAACAGAGAAACAGAGGCTTGGAAGATGGTGGTGGATAAGTACAACGTTTCCCCATGGGTTAAGAAAATCAATGCGCATGTCTTTGGCCTCTAGCGGATTTATCTTCAAAAAGTAGTTAGAGAGACGCAGCCAGAAGACGCCGCACCCCCAGCGCATTCGTTGAAGTTCTGTTTCCGTGAAAATCGGCTATCTGTAAAGTATCGAAAGCAGCCATTCGATCCAGCCAACGTAGGAAGGGTGGCACTGTTAAGCCGGTTGCAATACCCCATCCACCAGCCGCAATCTGCGCTGCATTCTACCCGCCAGTTCCGGGTCGTGGGTCACCACGATGAAGCTGGTATTCATCTGCTCATTGAGCCGCTGCATCAGGTCGAACAGGGATTGCGCGCTGCTGCGATCCAGATTGCCGGTCGGTTCATCGGCCAATACACAAGCGGGCTGCGTCACCAGTGCTCGCGCGACCGCGGTGCGCTGACGCTCGCCGCCGGACAGTTCCGAGGGGTGATGTTGAAGGCGTTGCGCCAGCCCGACTTGCTCCAGCATCGCGGCGGCAAGCGGTGTGGCTGCCCCGCGCTTCATGCCGCGTATAAACAATGGCATCGCGACATTCTCAAGCGCGGTGAATTCCGGCAGCAGATGATGGAACTGATACACGAATCCAAGCGAGCGGTTGCGCATTTCGCCGCGTTGCGTCTCGTTCAATTGCTGCATTTCCTGTCCTAGTATCTGCACGCTGCCGCTGCTGACATCATCCAGTCCGCCGAGCAGATGCAGCAGGGTGCTCTTGCCGGAACCGGACGCACCGACGATGGCGATGCGTTCGCCGCGCTTTACTTCAAGGTTGACGCCCTTGAGCACCGGCACTTCCAGCTTGCCCAAAATGAACGTCTTGGTCAGATCGCGGCAGGAAATCACCTGCTCTGTCCTCTGGCTATTCATAACGCAATGCCTCAGCTGGTTGGGTCTTGGACGCCCGATAGCTCGGGTACAGCGTGGCCAGCATGCTGATCAGGAAGGACATGCCCGCAACCAGCATGACTTCGTGGTAACGCAGATCGGATGGCAGTTCGCTGATGTAATACACGTCCTTGGCGAGGAACTGAACCCTGAATAATTGTTCGATGAACGGCACGACCACATCCAGATTGAGCGCCAGAACGATGCCGCTGACACTTCCGAGCAAAGTTCCGATCACGCCGATAACCACTCCCTGCACGATAAAGATCTTCATGATGCTGCGCGGCGATGCGCCCAGCGTACGCAGGATCGCGATATCGGACTGCTTGTCGGTCACCGCCATCACCAGCGTCGAGACGATGTTGAAAGCGGCCACCGCAACGATCAGGGACAGGATGATGAACATCATTTTCTTTTCCATCTGCACCGCGCGGAAGTAATTGCTGTTCTGGCGCGTCCAGTCGTTGGCGTACAAGTCATCCGGAAGCTGGCTTTGCAATTCTGCCGATACGCGCGGCGCGAGGTCGGTGTCGCGCAGTTTGGCGCTGATGCCGGTCACCGCACCTCCCATGCGGAACAATTTTTGCGCGTCGCCGATGTCGATCAGCGCAAGACTGTTGTCGTAAGGCGCCATGCCGATTTCGAACAGGCCGACAATACGAAATTGCTTGAGGCGCGGCATCATGCCGGCCGGGGTGAACTGCCCTTGCGGAACGATCAGCAGGATCTTGTCATGGAGCCGCACGCCGAGCGCCCGGGCCAGATCGGTGCCCAGCACGATACCGAATTCGCCGCTGCGCAGTTCGCCCAGTGCACCCGCCTTGATCTTGTTGGACAGTTCGGTAATTGCTGTCTCTTTCGACGGATCGATGCCGCGCACCATCACGCCCTGCACGTTTCGGCCGATCGACAGCATGCCTTGTCCCGACACATAAGGTGCGGCGGCGATGACTTGCGGATGCCGGGTGACCTTGTCCAGAATGGAAGGCCAGTCATTCAGTTGTCCGCCATCCGCGACCACCTCCAGATGTGGCGATGCGCCCAGCATGCGTGCGCGGATCTCCTTCTGGAAGCCGTTCATCACCGACAGCACCACGATCAATGCCATCACGCCCAGCGCCATGCCCAGCATGGAGATCAGCGAGATGAACGAGATGAAATGGTTGCGCCGTTTGGCACGGGTGTAGCGCAGGCCGATGAACAGTTCGTAGGGTTGCAAGTTTAGTAGCTGGAGGTGTTTGAACGGGTGCTAGTGTGCCACAACACGGCGGTGGTGCAGCCATCTTTTTCAC
>JBARHM010000448.1:0-1806 GCA_049799235.1 Gallionella sp. | reverse complement strand
GTGCTGCTCAGGGTAATCTTTTGGGTTGACCACGAAGCCCTGCGTTTTCGTTACGCCGCCAATCTTGACGCGCACCTCATGCGAACCCGGCGTCACATCAAGCGGCAGGCCGACCACCGCGTACCATTGATCGTGATCGGAAGTAACGAGAACAGGCTGATCAGCAAACCATGTTTGCGGCGTATCGGCACTGGTTGAAACGCTGCCGAGCGGAATGATTGCAACGCCACCGGGTACGCTGGAAGATTGGGGGAGACTTGCATGTGCAAGCAGGGGGAATAAGAAGAAGAACAAGCCGAATCGGAAGCAGATTCGGAACGTGATGGCAATAATCGTATGCATGGTTCCTTCTTGCAGAGTTACCGTCTGGATGGTTTGGAGCGACATTACTTACGGAAGTTATTGGCCGATTTGGCGAATCATCCATAGTCAGCCTTTCTTTTGCAAGCAGTCGTTCAATTTCAAATATATGAATTGCCGCCATTGGCACCGGGCAGAAAGTCTTGACATGAAACATGTTGACCAAAAGTGGTCATTCGTCATAGCCTTCACTGTCGTATCTACAAATATACTTGAATTAATGACCCAGATGTCCCAAAACATTAACTAACGGTCATGTCTTTCCTCCTTAACATTTTTTTCCATTGAATTATGAATCAAGAATCGGCTAGTCATTAATCACACGTCCTGTGGTCCAAAACGTTGGGCCAGGAAATGCTGATGAGTCATGTTTCATAAAGAACTATACGTGCCAACCTGTGCTCTGAATTGAATGACTGCACTCAATCTTCCAGCTTACGATGACGTCACTGCATCCTCTGAGCGTATCAAGGGGCATGCTCAGCACGCCCGTCATGCGCTCGCGGACGCTCGACAAGGAGTTGGGCGCTGAAGTCTACTTCAAGTTCCGCGGCGCGCTCAACGCATTGTCGAAGTTCGACGAACGGCAGCGCCGCGCCGGCGTGGTGACCTTCTCGTCGGGGAACCACGCTTAAGCTGTCGCACTGTCGGCCAACATGTTGAACATACCCGCCAAAATCGTCATGCCGCATAAGGCAAGCGGATAAGGGTGATCATCAGCGGAGGCAACATCGACTTCGAACGGTTCGGTTCGTTGCTAGCGAAAGGAAATCCGGTTTAGAATTCACCAATGAAGTTTCTGATCGTTAGTGTAATATGAACACGAAGTTAAACATTTGCAATGTATCCGCGCGGTCCCAATGGCCACTATTTGCATCCTATCGAAGGAGCACGGAATGTCGTTAGCGTCAAGCCATCTGACTGCAACCAGGATTGCAGCCTTGTTGATTGCCTTTGGCCTGGCATGGGCGGGAAGCGGATTTGCTGCGCCGCAACCGGTCGATAAGCGAAACTTAACCGAGTTGTACAAACAGGCGGTAGCCAGCCCGATACGCACCGATGAGGATCGAAGCGCCGACGAAAAACGCAAACCGGTCGAGTTCCTGGAATTCACCGGGGTGCGGCCGGGCATGCGGGTGCTGGATGTTGCCGCGGGCGGGGGATACACCACGCAACTGCTCGCGCTGGCAGTGGGAAGCAATGGAACCGTATGGGCGCAATCGGAAACACCACGGCCGGCATTGGCCAAAAGACTGGACGCCCACCCGCAGCAGAATATCCTCGCATTCGCACAGCCATTTGAAGACCCGGTGCCCAATGAAGCGCCCAAGCTGGATTTGATCACCATCATCATGAACTATCACGATATAGCCTATATGCCGATAGACCGTACCAGGATGAATCAGAAATTGTTCAATGCCTTGAAGCCCGGCGGACATCTTGTTG
>JBARHM010000447.1:0-3479 GCA_049799235.1 Gallionella sp. | reverse complement strand
GGCCGACGAGGCGCTGGCCGAGTGCCCGTCGGTACGGCACGTGCTGGTGGTCCGCCGTCGGGCCGGCGCCGAGGGAGATGAGGCCTTCGCCTCGATGACGGAGGGCCGCGACCACTGGTGGCACCGCCTCCTCGACAAGGCCGACGCGGTCTGCCCCCCCGAGGCGATGGACGCCGAGGATCTGCTCTTCATTCTCTACACCTCGGGCACCACCGGGAAACCCAAGGGGATCGTGCACACCACGGGCGGCTACCTCACGCAGGTGGCCGCCACCACCCGGTACGTCTTCGATCTCCGCGAGGACGACGTCTTCTGGTGCACTGCCGACATCGGCTGGGTCACCGGGCATTCCTACGTGGTCTACGGCCCGCTGGCCAACGGCGCCACGGTCCTGATGTACGAGGGCGCCCCCGACTGGCCCGAGCGCGACCGGCTCTGGGAGATCGTCGCCCGCTACGGCGTCACGGTGTTCTACACCGCGCCGACCGCCATCCGGGCCTTCATGAAGTGGGGCGATGCCCACCCCGCCCGGCACGACCTGTCAACGCTCCGGCTGCTGGGAACCGTGGGCGAGCCGATCAATCCCGAGGCGTGGATGTGGTACCACGAGGAAATCGGGAAGGGGCGCTGCCCGATCGTGGACACCTGGTGGCAGACCGAGACGGGCGGCATCATGATCACCCCCCTGCCCGGGGTGACCACAACCAAGCCTGGTTCGGCCACCCTGCCCTTCCCGGGCATCACGGTCGAACTGGTCGATGCGTCGGGAGCGCCGATGACCAGGGGGGGAGGCCTCCTCACGATCACCGAGCCGTGGCCCGGGATGCTCCGTACCATCTATGGCGACGACGCCCGCTACCAGAGCACCTACTGGAGCAAGTTCCCCGGGCGCTATTTCGCGGGTGACGGGGCCAAGGTGGATGAGGAGGGCTACTGGTGGATCCTGGGACGGGTCGATGACGTGCTGAACGTCGCCGGGCACCGGATCGGCACCATGGAAGTCGAGAGCGCTCTGGTGGACCACAAGGCGGTGGCCGAGGCGGCCGTGGTCGGGCGCCACCACGAACTGAAGGGGCAGGCGCTGTCGGCGTTCGTCTCGCTCCGGGAGGGATACCGGCACAGCCCCGAGCTCCGGGATGAGCTCAAGGAGCACGTCAGCCGAAAAATCGGCGCCATCGCCCGGCCGGACGACATCTTCTTCAGCGCCGACCTGCCCAAGACCCGGAGCGGCAAGATCATGCGCCGGCTGCTCAAGGACATCGCCGAGGGCCGCGCGCTGGGCGACACGACCACCCTGGCCGATCCGGCGGTGGTGAGCCGGCTCAAGGAGCAGTACGAATCGGAAGAGGGGTGACCGCGTGATCCACGTCGTGGCGGAGATCACCCTGGTGCCGGGGGGCCGGGCCCGGTTCCTGGCGGAGTTCGGGCGACTGGTTCCCGCGGTGCGGGCGGAGGACGGCTGCCTGGAGTACGAGGGCGCCGTGGACCTGGCCAGCGGGCTCGCGGCGGCGTCGCCGGTGCGGCCCGACGTGGTCACGGTGGTCGAGAAGTGGCGTGATGTCCCGGCGCTCGACGCCCACCTGCGGGCGCCGCACATGGAGCAGTATCGTGAAGCGGTGAACGACTTGGTGCACGACGTGGTGATCCACGTCCTGGCCCCCGCGGGAGAGCCGGCCTAGAACTGGATCTGCGCTCCCATCTCGACCACCCGATTGGGGGGAAGATTGAAGAATGTCGTGGCCGACTGGGCGTTCCGGGCCATGACCACGAAGAGGATCTTGCGCCAGCGCGGCATCCGCCGTTCCTGCGGCGGCAGCTTGGCTCCGGGCATCGGGGTCGTGGCGATCAGCGTCTCGCGGCCCAGGTAGTAGGTCGTCTCCATCGGCTTGATCGTGATGCCGAGGGGGCCCAGGTCGCGGAGCGCAGCGGGCACGTCGGGCGACTGCATGAACCCGTAGCGCACCGTCACCGCGTAGAACCCCTCGCCCAGCGCCGAGTACACGAGGCGGTCCTTCTCCTCCACGGTGGGGACCGACAGCGTCTGCACCGACATCAGGATCACCCGCTCGTGGAGCACCTTGTTGTGCTTCACGTGGTGGAGCAGCACCGCCGGCGCCCCGCCGGGGGTCGAGGTCATGAACACGGCCGTCCCAGGCACCCGGGTCGGAATCCGCCGCACAACGTCGGTCAGGAACAGGTCGATCGGCAGCGAATTCTCCTCCATAACCTTCGACAGTAGCAGCCGGCCCCGCTTCCAGGTGCTCATCAGGAGGTAGACCACCACTCCCACCACGAGCGGGAACCACCCGCCCTGCGTGACCTTGACCAGGTTGGCGCTGAAGAACGCCAGGTCGACGAAGAGGAACACGCCCGCCATCAGCCCGACCCGCCACCAGGGCCAGTTCCACTTGGTGCGCACGACGTTGGCGAAGAGCACGGTCGTGATGGCCATCGTGCCGGTCACGGCGATGCCGTAGGCCGCGGCGAGGTTGCCGGCCGAGCGAAAGCCGAGGACCAGGCCGATGCAGGCGACCATCAGGGCCCAGTTCACCTCAGGCACGTAGATCTGCCCTGCCTCGGTGGCGGAGGTGTGACGGATGGTCACCCGGGGAGAGAAGCCGAGCTGCACCGCCTGGCGGGTCAGCGAAAAGGCGCCCGAGATCAGGGCCTGGGAGGCAACGATCGCGGCCGCGGTGGCCAGCAGGACCATGAAATAGCGGCCCCAGGAGGGCACCAGATAATAGAAGGGATTATCGGCGTAGGCGCTGCTCTGCAGCAGGAGCGCGCCCTGCCCGAAGTAGTTGAGGGTCAGGGCGGGGAGGACCAGGCCGAACCAGGCCACCTTGATCGGCTGGCGGCCGAAGTGGCCCATGTCGGCGTAGAGCGCCTCGCCCCCGGTGAGGACCAGCACCACCGCCCCGAGGATGAGAAAGCCGCGCATCCCATCCTCCCGGAAGAACTCCAGGGCGTACCACGGGTTGACCGCGCGGAGCACGGACGGCTCACGCACGATGCCGGCGACACCCAGGGCGGCGATGCAGAAGAACCACGCCACCATGATGGGGCCGAAGATGGCCCCGATCCCTGCGGTGCCGCGCTTCTGCACCCAGAAGAGCGCCACCAGGATCAGCAATGCCATCGGAACGATGAACGGCTGAAAGGCGTGGGTGATGACGTCCAGGCCCTCGATGGCGCCGAGTACCGAGATGACCGGGGTGATGACGCCGTCGCCGTAGAGGAGCGCTGCCCCGAAGACGCCGAGCAGGATGAGCAGGCGCTGGCGCCCGGTCGGCTCGCCCTTGGGGCGCACCAGGGCGAGGAGCGCGAGGATGCCGCCTTCGCCCTGATTGTCGGCCCGCATGACCCGGCTGATGTACTTGTAGCTGATCACGAAATTGAGCGACCAGAGTACCAGCGACAGGACGCCGAGCACGTTGGCGGGGGTCGCGGGAACGCCGTGCACTTCGTCGAAGCACTGC
>JBARHM010000446.1:0-1877 GCA_049799235.1 Gallionella sp. | reverse complement strand
CCTTGTCGCCTGATTTAACCAAGCCGAGCACGAAATGGTAACGGATATCTGCAGCATCCGGTGCCAGAGAGGTTGCTTTTTGCAGAAGGGGCAGGCCGCGTGTTGTGTTGCCTTGCTCCACCAGGATATAACCCAGGGTGTCCAGTATCGAATACAGCCTGATTGTCGGTATTCTTTGCAGCCAGTAAGCCCAAATGTGGTGCTAGCTGGCAGGGCAATTCGCACGCGCGCCATCCCAGCATGTGGTGCGCCCCGAACAGATTAGCCATTCGCATGACCGGCCAATGGCGCAGTAAGGCGAAAAAGACGTGCAACGGCGGTTCCACACCCAATGCGCCCGGTGGCAGGCCTTCCGCGCAGGCGGCATGCCAACCCACGTCGAAGCGGATGGCGGAGAACAGTTCCCCATGGAGGATGGGGTTACGGAAGCGCTCAGTTTCCGCGTGACGCATGAGACGGAGTGCCTGTGTGCGCCAAGGGGTTTCATCCAGCCAGACCAGTTGGCAGGCGGGGTAGGTATTTGCAACGGAGTCCAGTTCGCCACGCTCCGTGTCGGTCATCCTTGGCCCGCGAAATCTCATTTGACGGTTGGTATGGCGCAGGGGGATGGACCGCCATAGGCGATCGGCTTTTGCCTCTTCCGCTAGCAATCTGATTTGCATAATGAGATTGGGCTGTCTCAGGTCGGGTAACAGAACGATTTCCGTACCAATGCGAAAACGGCTAGCGGCGATGCTGAGGTTTTCCGCTACTGCGCCGAGTGACAGTAGCGCCAGCACGTGCCGGTAGCTCCCCTGCGGTGGGAGGTTGGCTCCTATGTAACGAACGCGGATAGTATTTTCGGCGAGTTGGAAGCGAATCCGATGCTGGTTGTCCGCAGAGGGTGCCAGGATGGCGCTCTCCAGGATGAAGTGAAGCGAATCCTGGTCGAAATGATCCATGTCAGCCTACGCCGAACTGATGGCGGGCGATGGCCAGTGCAAGCTGCTGCAAGGGATTGCGATTGCCACGCGGCCGCCAGGTGTGAACCAGCTTGTTTCGGTACGCATCAAACTGGTAACCGTGCGGTGCCGCGCGGACCGTGCCCCGCTGAAGCAGTATCTTGAGAGCCTCGGTGGCAGCCACACCGGCACACAGTTGGCAGGCCATGGCGGTTGACGGACCGCGCCGAGCAGCAAGATCAACGGCAGACCGATCCACCAAATAACCGCGTTGCAACAATGGCGGGAGAGAGTCCCAGCAGAAAACGCAAGGCTTTTTCTTCGTCTGACACGCCTTTCAAGCAGAAAAAATCCTCAAAGCTCATGTGCCCCGGCAGGATATTGACAACAGCCGCGCCCATGCCAAGCGGGGCAGCAATCACGGCAGGCACCCGGAGTCGCTCACAAGCTCTGTACATGGCTTCGCGGGCTTCAAACACAAAGAAATCCAAGCCATCAAATTAGAGATCAACTCCATTCAGGAAGTCATCGAGATTCTGTTCATTGACCCCGTCGGGTAAAACCCGGATATCCAGCTCGGGATTGATGTCACGCGCCTGTTCGGCCATGACCTTGGCCTTTTCCTGCCCCAGTGTGCGTATGTTCGCCCCTGCCTGTCTATTGAAATTGACCAGGTCAAAAGTGTCAAAATCGGCAATACTGAATTTTCCAACACCAAGTCGCGCGAGTGTTACAAGATGGATTCCGCCCACTCCGCCCATGCCGGCGATAGCGATCCGGGAATTGCGGAGGCGGTCCTGTTCGTTCTGTGTCAGCCAGCCGATATTGCGGGAAAAAGCGCTCTTGTAATCGAATGACGGCATCTATGAGGGGGATTCACCAGTTAGCAAACGCTTGGCAATGCCGTCCTGATCTTCCGGGGAGAAGAAGTAGGGG
>JBARHM010000445.1:0-15840 GCA_049799235.1 Gallionella sp. | reverse complement strand
CGCCGAATTTCTTGGCCAGCACGGTGGTGATCGCCGCAGTCAGGGTGGTCTTGCCATGGTCCACGTGGCCGATCGTGCCTACGTTGACATGCGGTTTGGTGCGCTCATATTTGCTCTTTGCCATGATGTATCGCCTCTATCTCTAATGTTTAACGCAGGATCTAAAAATATTATTGAAATCTAACAACTTATTTCTTGCTCATGATTGCTTCGGCAACGCTCTTCGGCGCCTCGGAATAATGCTTGAATTCCATCGTATACGTCGCACGCCCTTGCGTTGCGGAACGCAACGCGGTGGAATAACCAAACATTTCTGCCAGCGGTACCTCCGCCTTGACAGCCTTGCCGCCGCCCGCCATATCGTCCATACCCTGCACCATGCCGCGACGCGAGGACAGATCACCCATCACGGTGCCGGTATAGTCTTCAGGGGTTTCCACTTCGACCGACATCATCGGCTCGAGCAGAACCGGGCTGGCCTTGCGCATACCATCCTTGAATGCCATCGAAGCCGCCATCTTGAAGGCGTTTTCGTTGGAGTCTACATCGTGAGACGATCCGTCGAACAAGGTGACCTTGACATCCACAACCGGGAAGCCGGCCAACACACCGTTCGGCAATGTTTCGCGCAATCCCTTCTCGACCGCCGGGATGAATTCACGCGGAACAGTTCCACCCTTGATCGCATCGACGAACTCGAAACCTTTACCCGCTGCATTCGGCTCCATTTTGATCCACACGTGACCGTACTGGCCGCGGCCACCGGATTGCTTGACGAATTTGCCTTCGACTTCGACGGGTTTCTTGATCGCCTCGCGGTATGCCACTTGGGGCGCGCCCACATTGGCTTCCACCCCGAACTCTCGCTTCATGCGCTCAACCAGAACCTCCAGATGTAACTCACCCATGCCGGAAATAATGGTCTGTCCCGATTCCTCATCGGAACGCACGCGGAAAGACGGGTCTTCTTGCGCCAAACGGTTCAGCGCGAGACCCATTTTTTCCTGGTCGGCCTTGGTCTTCGGCTCCACCGCGACATGTATCACCGGCTCCGGGAACACCATGCGCTCCAGGATGATCTCCTTTGCGGGATCGCACAGGGTATCTCCCGTGGTCGCTTCCTTCAGGCCCACAGCAGCTGCGATATCACCAGCAAACACCTCTTTGATCTCTTCTCGCTCATTGGCGTGCATCAGCAAAATACGGCCGACTCGCTCTTTTTTTCCCTTGATCGGGTTGTAGATCGTGTCGCCGGACTTGAGCATCCCGGAATAAACACGGAAGAAAATCAATTGGCCCACAAATGGATCGGTCATGATCTTGAACGCCAGACCGGAAAAAGGCTCGCTATCGCTGGCCTTGCGCTCACCGATTGTGCCGTCGGTCAATTCGCCCTTCACCGGCGGAATGTCGGTCGGTGCCGGCAAGTAGTCGACCACCGCATCCAGCATGGCTTGCACGCCCTTGTTCTTGAACGCCGAGCCGCACAGCATCGGGATGATTTCACCGGCGATGGTACGAATACGCAGACATTTCTTGATGTCCGCCTCGGACAAGTCCCCTTCTTCGAGGTATTTGTTCATCATTTCTTCGGATGCTTCGGCAGCGCTTTCCACCATCTTTTCGCGCCATTCCTTGGCCTTTGCCAGCAGCTCGGCGGGAATGTCGCGCAGTTCAAAATTCATACCTTGCGTCGCTTCGTCCCAATAGATGGCCTTCATGCGAATCAGATCTATCACACCCTCGAATTTCTCCTCAGCACCGATAGGAACTTGAATTGGAACCGGATTGGCGCGCAGACGGGTGCGCATTTGCTCGTAGACCTTGAAGAAGTTCGCACCCTGGCGATCCATCTTGTTCACGAACGCCAGACGCGGCACGTGGTATTTGTTGGCTTGACGCCAGACGGTTTCAGACTGCGGCTGCACACCGCCTACCGCGCAATACACCATGCACGCACCATCCAGCACACGCATGGAACGCTCGACTTCGATTGTGAAGTCCACGTGTCCTGGCGTATCGATGATGTTGATGCGGTGCTCGGGCAGGGATTTATCCATTCCCTTCCAGAAGCAAGTGGTCGCAGCGGAGGTGATGGTGATGCCGCGCTCCTGCTCCTGCTCCATCCAATCCATGATCGCCGCGCCGTCATGTACTTCGCCGATTTTATGACTTACACCGGTATAAAAAAGTACACGCTCGGTGGTGGTTGTCTTGCCTGCGTCTATATGTGCGCTGATGCCGATATTGCGATAACGCTCGATGGGGGTTTTACGTGCCACGGTAGATCCCTAACTATTTTGTTTTTGGTTAATAACAACGGGATTAACGACTGTTCTAATCCGATCAGAAACGGAAATGAGAGAATGCCTTGTTCGCTTCTGCCATACGGTGAACTTCTTCGCGCTTCTTGACCGCTCCGCCGCGCCCCTCGGAAGCATCGATCAGTTCTCCGGCCAAGCGCATTCCCATCGACTTTTCACCGCGCTTGCGTGCCGCTTCGCGCAGCCAGCGCATCGCCAGGGCAATGCGACGGGAAGGACGCACCTCGACCGGCACTTGATAGTTGGCTCCGCCCACACGACGGCTTTTCACTTCAACTTGAGGTTTGGCATTGGTCAAAGCCAGATTGAAAACTTCAATCGCATCCTTGCTGGTCTTTTTGCCAACCTGCTCAAGCGCGCCGTAAAGAATGCGCTCGGCGACAGACTTCTTGCCCGCTGTCATCAATACATTTACAAATTTGGACAAATCCTGGTTGCCGAATTTCGGATCCGGCAGGATTTCACGTTTGGGAACTTCTCTGCGTCTTGGCATAACTACCTCGGATTACTTTCTGTAAATTAAACTAGCTGGAATTACGCTTTCTTGGCGCGCTTCGATCCATATTTCGAACGTGCCTGCTTGCGATCTTTCACGCCTGCAGTATCCAGACTTCCGCGCACCATGTGATAACGCACACCCGGCAAATCTTTTACGCGACCACCCCGCAACAACACCACCGAGTGTTCCTGCAGATTGTGGCCTTCGCCGCCGATGTAGCTGATCACCTCGAAACCGTTGGTCAAGCGCACCTTGGCCACTTTACGCAACGCGGAATTCGGCTTCTTCGGGGTCGTGGTATAGACACGGGTGCAAACACCGCGCTTTTGCGGAGACCCTCCCAAGGCCGGCACCTTGCTCTTTTCCGTGATTGCAACACGCGGCTTACGAATCAACTGATTAATGGTTGGCATTTTCTAAAAATCCTAAATTGTTCTAAAATTCTGTTAAAAATCAACAAGTCAAAATACAACGTCGCAGCAAGACAACAAACTCGTCCGCTGCGACGGGAAAAAAGGTTGCGAATTCTAGTGAGAAACCCCAGATGTGTCAAGCAACTCAGGGTTGTCAAGAGTTTCCCCCGGCACTTCCTGACCGCCTTCCTGTAACTCGCGCCCCTCGGCCATATCGACACCAAGACGCTGCTTGCGCCGCAATACGTGATAGGCCAATCCGGTGCCGGCCGGGATCAAACGACCGACGATGACGTTTTCCTTCAAGCCGCGCAGGTCGTCGCGTTTGCCCATGATCGCCGCCTCGGTCAACACGCGCGTGGTTTCCTGGAAGGAAGCCGCAGAGATGAACGAGTCGGTGGACAACGAAGCCTTGGTGATACCCAGCAGCACATATTCATAGGTTGCCGGCGTCTTGCCTTCGGCTATGACGCGCTCGTTTTCCGCCAGCAAATCGGCACGCTCGACTTGTTCGCCAGTAATGAAGCGGGTATCACCCACATCATTGACCTGAACACGACGCAACATCTGGCGAACAATCACTTCAATGTGTTTGTCGCTGATCTTGACGCCCTGCAAACGATAAACCTCCTGCACCTCATCGGTGATGTAGCGAGCCAGCGCAGCCACCCCCATCAGACGCAGTATGTCATGCGGATCGGCCGGACCGTCCACGATCATCTCGCCCTGATTGACCACCTGACCATCGTGTGCCAAAACATGCTTCTCCTTGGGAATCAGGAATTCGTGTGGTACGCCATCGACATCGGTGATCACGAGACGCTGTTTGCCCTTGGTGTCCTTGCCGAACGAGACCGTACCGGTGCACTCTGCCAGCATACCGGCATCCTTGGGCACGCGCGCCTCGAACAACTCGGCCACGCGCGGCAGACCGCCTGTTATATCACGGGTCTTGCTGCTTTCCTGCGGGATACGCGCAAGCACATCTCCCACACCAACTTGCTGGCCATCCTCAACGGTAATGATCGAGCCGGTCTGGAAGGTCACGCTGACCGCGGTATCGGTGCCGGCCAGTTTGATTTCCTGTCCGGTTTTTCCAAGCAGACGCACCATGGGTCGCACGCCCCTGCTTTGCGCAGTGGATCGTTTCGGATCAATCACCACCAGCGTGGACAGGCCGGTCACTTCATCGATCTGCTTGGCAACCGTCGCACCCTCTTCAACATTCTGGAAGCTCACCTTACCCGCGTATTCGGTAATGATCGGACGGGTATGCGGATCCCATGTCGCCAGAATGACACCCGCCTTCACTGCATCGCCCTGCTTACCTGACAAGACTGCACCATAAGGAACCTTGTGGCGCTCACGCTCGCGACCGTGATCATCCGCAATAATTACTTCTGCGCTACGGGACACTACGATAGATTCGCCGCGCACGGTCGTAACCATACGCATGTTCGGGCTATATTTGAGTACGCCGTTGGATTTGCTTTCCACCTGGCTAGCCACCACGGTACGCGAAGCTGCGCCGCCGATATGGAAAGTGCGCATGGTCAACTGGGTACCGGGTTCACCGATGGATTGCGCGGCGATCACACCGACAGCCTCACCCACATTCACCATGCCACCGCGCCCCAAATCACGACCATAACACTTGGCACACAGACCGAAGCGCGTTTCACAACTCAACGGAGTGCGCACACGCACTTCATCGACACCGAGTGTCTCGATGCGCTCCACCGCTGTTTCATCAAGCAGCATACCGGCTTGGTAAAGAATTTCACCGCTTTCCGGATTGACCACATCGGCACTGAGCACTCGGCCGAGGATACGCTCACCCAACGCCTCGATCACTTCGCCGCCTTCGACCATAGCCTTGATCGCCGTGCCATTGGTTGTGCCGCAATCGTCTTCGATCACCACCAGATCTTGGGTCACATCCACCAGACGGCGAGTCAGATATCCCGAGTTCGCAGTCTTCAACGCGGTATCTGCCAAGCCCTTGCGCGCACCGTGCGTCGAAATAAAGTACTGCAACATGTTCAGCCCTTCGCGGAAGTTCGCGGTGATCGGCGTTTCGATGATCGAACCGTCCGGCTTCGCCATCAATCCCCGCATCCCGGCTAACTGTCGGATCTGCGCAGCCGATCCGCGCGCACCCGAATCGGCCATCATGTAAATGGAATTGAACGATTCCTGCATCACTGGCTTGCCCTTGACCATGCGTGGCAAGCCCGTCGCGTGATCGATCACCGGCTCGCTTCCCAGTTGTTCCATCATCGCCTTGGCCACCACATCACCGGTGCGCCCCCATATGTCCACCACCTTGTTGTAGCGTTCGCCATCGGTAACCAGACCGGAGGTATATTGGGTGTAGATTTCCTTGACTTCTTTCTCGGCCGCACCGATCAACTCGCTCTTTTGCTTTGGCATCAGCATATCGTCGACAGAGATCGAAATCCCTGCGCGGGTCGCGTAAGAGAAGCCGGTATACATCAGCTTGTCCGCCATGATCACGGTATCGCGCAGACCGCACAGACGGAAACTGGCATTGATCAGGCGTGAAATCTCCTTCTTCTTGAGTGTCTTGTTGATCAGGGCGAACGGCAGACCGGACGGCAGCACCTCAGACAGCAGGGCGCGACCAACCGTGGTTTCATGGCGCACCAGCTTTTCTACCGGCTGGCCTGAGTCATCTTTGTGGATTTCCTTGAGACGCACGATCACCTTGGCTTGCAGTTCGACCTCACGCGTCTCGTAAGCTCGCGAAACTTCAGCGAGGTTGGCAAACATCGAGCCTTCACCCACTGAACCAACTCTTTCGCGGGTCATGTAATACAGTCCCAGCACGATATCCTGCGAAGGGACGATGATAGGCTCACCGTTGGCAGGCGAAAGCACGTTGTTGGAAGCCAGCATCAGTGTACGCGCTTCCATTTGTGCCTCTAGCGATAATGGAACGTGTACCGCCATTTGATCGCCGTCGAAGTCGGCGTTGAATGCCGAACAGACCAAAGGATGCAACTGGATCGCCTTGCCTTCGATCAGGATCGGTTCGAACGCCTGGATACCCAGACGGTGCAGCGTTGGCGCACGATTCAAAAGAACAGGATGTTCGCGGATGACTTCATCCAGAATATCCCACACGATCGGTTCTTCGGCTTCCACCATGCGTTTGCTGGCCTTGATCGTGGTGGCCAATCCCATCGCCTCGAGCCGGCTGAATATGAACGGCTTGAACAATTCCAGCGCCATCTTCTTGGGCAGACCGCATTGATGCAATTTCAACTGAGGGCCTACCACGATCACGGAACGGCCGGAATAATCGACGCGCTTGCCCAGCAGATTCTGGCGGAAACGACCGCTCTTGCCCTTGATCATGTCGGCCAATGATTTCAGCTGGCGCTTGTTCGCGCCGGTCATCGCCTTGCCGCGACGTCCGTTATCCAGCAATGAGTCCACCGCCTCCTGCAGCATGCGTTTTTCATTACGTACGATGATGTCCGGCGCCTTCAACTCAAGCAGACGACGCAGACGGTTGTTGCGGTTGATCACGCGGCGATACAGATCGTTCAGATCGGAAGTCGCGAAACGGCCGCCATCCAGCGGTACCAGCGGGCGCAGTTCCGGCGGCAATACCGGCAACACTGTCATCACCATCCACTGCGGCTTGATGCCGGACGAGTTGAACGCCTCAAGCACTTTCAGGCGCTTGGCATATTTCTTGATCTTGGTTTCCGAACCGGTTGCCGCCAGTTCGGTGCGTATCGTTTCGATTTCGGCGGTCACGTCCAGACTGCTCAACAGCGACCGGACACCTTCTGCTCCCATCGCCGCGCTGAATTCGTCGCCATATTCTTCAGTCTTGGCCAGATAGTCGTCCTCTGACAACAACTGGCCGCGGGTCAGCGGAGTCATGCCAGGCTCGGTCACCACATAGGCCTCGAAGTACAACACGCGCTCAATGTCGCGCAGGGTCATGTCCAGAACCATGCCAAGGCGCGACGGTAGCGACTTCAAAAACCAGATGTGCGCCACCGGGCTGGCCAGTTCGATATGCCCCATGCGCTCGCGCCTGACTTTCGACAAGGTAACTTCGACGCCGCATTTTTCGCAGATCACCCCGCGATGCTTGAGACGTTTGTACTTGCCGCATAAGCACTCATAATCCTTAACCGGCCCGAAAATCTTGGCGCAGAAAAGGCCGTCACGCTCCGGCTTGAAGGTGCGGTAGTTGATGGTTTCCGGCTTCTTGACTTCGCCGTAGGACCAGGAGCGGATCTTCTCCGGCGAAGCCAGACCGATCTTGATCGAATCGAACTCTTCTTTTTGTGTGACCTGCTTGAACAAATCCAGCAATGATTTCATGTGAGACTCCAAGTAGTTAAGGGCAGTCGTTAGTCGTTAGTTATTAATTAAAGCCGCGTAGCGACAACACCAACTAGCGGCTACCTACTTACGACTAGCAACTAATTCCGTACCAGATCCATATCTATCGCCAGGGAACGGATTTCCTTGATGACCACATTGAAGGATTCCGGCATTCCGGCGTCGATCTTGTGATCACCCTTGACGATGCTTTCGTAAACCTTGGTACGCCCGGCCACGTCATCAGACTTGACTGTAAGCATTTCCTGCAAGGTATAGGCCGCGCCATAAGCCTCGAGCGCCCACACTTCCATCTCGCCGAAGCGCTGGCCGCCGAATTGCGCCTTGCCGCCCAAAGGCTGCTGTGTCACCAGACTGTACGGGCCGGTGGAACGCGCATGCATCTTGTCATCCACCAGATGGTGCAATTTCAGGATGTGCTTGTAACCGACCGTCACCGGGCGATCGAATGCCTCGCCGGTACGGCCGTCATACAATATTGTCTGGCCGGACAGCGGCAGATCGGCCAACTCCAGCATGTACTTGATCTCTTCCTCGCTGGCTCCGTCGAACACCGGCGTCGCAAACGGCACGCCATGCTTCAGGTTGCGGCACAGCTCGATGATCTCGTTGTCGCTGAATGCATCCAGATCGATGGTCTGACCATTGTGATGGTTGTAGATCTTGTTCAGGAACCGACGCACTTCGGCGATCTTGGCGTTAGTTTGCAGCATCTCATCGATCTTCTTGCCCAAGCCCTTGGCAGCCCAGCCCAAGTGCGTTTCCAGAATCTGGCCAATGTTCATACGTGAAGGCACGCCAAGCGGATTCAACACCACGTCCACCGGCGTACCATCCGCCATGTACGGCATATCTTCCACCGGCACGATCCGCGATACCACACCCTTGTTGCCATGGCGACCTGCCATCTTGTCTCCGGGCTGAAGACGTCGTTTCACCGCAACATACACCTTGACCATCTTTTGCACGCCGGCCTGCAATTCGTCGCCCTGGGTCAGTTTCTTCTTCTTCAACTCGAACGCGGCATCAAACTCGGCACGCTTCTGCGCCAGACCTTCCTTGACCTGCTCCATCTGGGCAGCCACTTCGTCATTGGCCACACGGATATCGAACCACTGGTGATGCTCGATGCTGCTCAGATATTCCTTGCTCAATTTCGTACCCTTGGCCAGTTTCTTTGGACCGCCGTTGGCTACCTTGTTATGCAACAGCTTCTCCAGTCGCGCGAAAACATCACCCTCGACGATGCGCATCTGGTCCACCAGATCCTTCTTGTAACGGTTCAGTTCATCATCAATGATCTGCTGTGCGCGCTTGTCGCGTTGCAAACCTTCACGCGTGAACACCTGCACGTCGATCACCGTTCCCGAGCTTCCGGTCGGAACACGCAGGCTGGTATCTTTAACGTCGGAAGCCTTCTCGCCAAAGATCGCGCGCAGCAATTTCTCTTCCGGCGTCAGCTGGGTCTCGCCTTTCGGGGTAACCTTGCCGACCAGTACGTCGCCGACCGCGACTTCCGCACCGATATGCACGATACCGCACTCATCCAGACGCGCCAGTTGCGCTTCTGCCAAATTCGGGATATCGCGGGTGATTTCCTCGGCTCCCAACTTGGTATCGCGAGCGGCAACGGTCAACTCTTCGATGTGGATCGAGGTGAAACGATCCTGTGCCGAGACACGCTCGGAGATCAGGATCGAATCCTCGTAGTTGTATCCGTTCCATGGCATGAACGCGACCAGCATGTTCTGCCCGAGCGCCAGTTCGCCCATATCGGTTGAAGCACCATCAGCCACCACGTCACCGCGCGCGATCACATCACCCACCTTGACCAGCGGACGCTGGTTGATGTTGGTGTTCTGGTTCGAGCGGGTGTATTTGGTCAGATTGTAGATATCCACACCGACTTCCCCGGCAGTGGTCTCTTCGTCGTTGACGCGCACCACGATACGGGCGGCATCAACATAATCGATGCGTCCGCCGCGCCAGGCTTGCACTGCCGTGCCGGAGTCCACCGCCACGGTGCGCTCGATGCCGGTTCCCACCAGCGGTTTTTCCGCGCGCAGGCAAGGCACAGCCTGACGCTGCATGTTTGCGCCCATCAGGGCCCGGTTGGCATCGTCATGCTCGAGGAACGGGATCAGCGAAGCTGCCACCGACACCACCTGCGAGGGCGATACGTCCATGTATTCCAGATTCTCCGGGCCTGACAGAACGAATTCGTTGTGATGGCGAGCCGACACGATGTCATTGGTGAAATGTCCCCTCTTGTCCAACTCGGCATTCGCCTGGGCGATGGTGAATTTTCCCTCTTCGATCGCGGACAAATAATCAACATCATCGGATACTTTGCCCTTGGTCACCTTGCGATACGGCGTTTCGATGAAACCGTATTCGTTGGTACGCGCGTACAAAGCAAGCGAGTTGATCAAACCGATGTTCGGACCTTCCGGAGTTTCGATCGGGCAGACGCGGCCATAATGGGTAGGATGCACATCGCGCACCTCGAAGCCTGCTCGTTCGCGGGTCAAGCCGCCCGGTCCCAGGGCGGAGATACGGCGCTTGTGGGTGATCTCGGACAACGGATTGGTTTGATCCATGAACTGTGATAACTGGCTGGAGCCAAAAAATTCCTTGACTGCAGCAGAGATCGGCTTGGCATTGATCAAATCGTGCGGCATCAGGTTATCGGTTTCCGCCTGCCCGAGCCGTTCCTTGACGGCACGTTCCACACGAGCCAGGCCTGCGCGGAACTGGTTTTCTGCCAATTCGCCCACGGCACGCACACGGCGGTTGCCGAGATGATCGATATCATCGATCTCGCCGTGACCGTTGCGCAACTCGACCAGTATCTTGACCACTTCGACGATGTCCTCGTTGGACAGGATTGCGGGACCGGTCAGGTCCTCGCGGCCGACCCGGCGATTGAACTTCATGCGGCCCACGGATGAAAGGTCATAGCGTTCTTCGTTGAAGAACAAGCCGTTGAACAGATTCTCCACGGCATCCTCGGTTGGCGGTTCGCCGGGACGCATCATGCGGTAGATTGCCACGCGCGCAGTCCACTGGTCGACGGTGTCATCGGTACGCAGCGTCTGTGAAATGAATATGCCGTGATCAAGGTCGTTGGTGTATAGCGTTTGAATCTTGTTTACCCCTGCGGCCTGCAGCTTTTCCAAAAGCGTCTCGGTGATCTCATCATTCGCGTTGGCGATGATCTCGCCACTATCCTTGTCCACTACATTGATCGCAATCACTCGGCCAACAAGGAATTCTTCTGTAACCGAGAGTTTGGTGATGCCGGCTTCCTCGATTTCCCGTATATGGCGCACAGTGATGCGCTTGTCCTTGTGCACTATGACTTTGCCCGACTTGCCCGCGATGTCGAAGCGCGCGATATCCCCGCGCAAACGCTCAGGTACCACTTCGAACAGAATTCCCTTCTTGCTCAGATGGAACGCATCAAAGTCGAAGAACATGTTGAGTATGTCCTCATTGCTGTATCCCAGCGAACGCAACAGGATGGTGACCGGCATCTTGCGCCGGCGATCGATACGGAAATACACATAGTCTTTCGCGTCGAATTCGAAGTCGAGCCATGAACCGCGATACGGAATGATCCGCGCGGAAAACAGCAGCTTGCCTGATGAATGTGTCTTGCCGCGATCATGCTCGAAAAACACACCGGGTGAACGATGCAACTGCGAAACGATGACACGCTCAGTTCCGTTGATCACAAACGAGCCGGTGCTGGTCATCAGCGGGATCTCGCCCATGTACACCTCTTGCTCCTTCACTTCCTTGACTGTCGGCTTGGAAGCCTCCTTGTCCATGATGGTCAGGCGCACCCGGGCGCGCAACGGAGAAGCATAGGTCAGGCCGCGCTGCCGGCATTCCTTGACATCGAACGGCGGCATACCCAACTGGTAACTGACGAAGTCGAGACGCGCATTCCTGGAATGACTGAAAATCGGGAATATTCCATTGAAAGCCGCCTGCAAGCCTTCATTCTTGCGCTGCTCTGGCGGAGTATATGCCTGCAGAAACGCGGCAAAGGATTCCAGCTGAGTGGACAACAAAAATGGAACCGGCAGCGCGCCGACTCGCTTTGCAAAACTTTTACGGATACGTTTTTTTTCGGTAAAAGAGTAGCTCATATAATCTCCACGATTGAGGAAAACGAAGTTTGCGAGCTTTCGCCTTACGGCGTATTGCTTGCTTACGTCACTTCAGAGCAGGCATAACCCAAAAGTTAAGCCGGAACTAAAAAGACAAGGTGCAGGAAATATTTTCATTCATTCCTGGCCGCTGGCTTCTTAACTTCTAGAAGCGGCAAAAGGCTGACGGCTTGCCGTCAGCCTTTCAACAGCATATGGCCTTACTTGAGTTCAGCAGAAGCACCAGCGTCGATCAACTGCTTCAATGCAGCATCAGCATCAGCTTTGGAAACGCCTTCCTTGATCGCTTTCGGTGCGCCGTCGACAAGATCCTTTGCTTCTTTCAAACCCAGTCCGGTGATTGCACGAACCGCCTTGATCACATTGACCTTGTTGTCACCGGGACCCTTGAGCATCACGGTGAATTCGGTCTGTTCGGCTGCAGCAGCACCGCCGCCAGCAGCAGCGCCAGCGGCAGGACCTGCAACAGCAACTGCCGCGGCAGACACACCGAATTTTTCTTCCATTTCCTTGATCAGCTCAGACAGTTCCAGTACGGTCATACCGGCGATTGCGTCCAGAATACTGGACTTTGATTCAGCTTTAGCTACAGTCATGTTGTTCTCCTAATTCAGTTAGTTCAAAAGTCATCAAGCAGCAGCGGTTGCAGCCTGGTTCTTGTCACGTATCGCAGCCAGTGTGCGTACGAACTTGCTTGTCGTCGCATTCATGGTAGCCATCAGGCGCGCAATCAACTCGTCACGACTCGGGATCGCAGCCAGCACAGCGACCTGCTCAGCCGACATCACTGAGCCGCTCATCGAGCCCGCCTTGATCACCAGCTTGTCATTGATCTTGGCAAAGTCGAACACCACTTTTGCGGCTGCTACCGGATCGGCACTCATGCTATACACAAGAGGACCGACCATTTTTTCAGCCAGCGATTCAAAAGGCGTTCCTTGCACCGCACGTCTCACCAGGGTGTTCTTCAACACATGGAAATACACGCCCGACCTGCGGGCGTTCGCACGCAACCGGGTGATATCAGCAACTGCGATGCCCCGATACTCCGACAAGATGATAGTTTGCGCCTTTGCCACCTGGGCACTGACTTCCGCTACCACGGCTTGCTTTTCTTGCAGATTGAGACTCAAGTTATTCCTCCAGTTTCCGGAATGCACTCGCGCACATTCCATCGTTTACAACAGCGACCATGAGTCAGGAGAACAACCATTCCTCCTCGCGGGCACACCATCTACGTGGGCCGGCAGAAGTCCAATTTACAGAACGCTCTGCCATTTAAGTCTCAGACCAAAACCGCATCTTCAACACCTACGGTCTCGGATGCTGCAAGCACGCCAGCATTCCAAAACAGATGTTGGTAAGACACTGTCTCACCAACAAATTCAAATCCGCTATCAAATACAAATCATCCTGTTACCAGACTCGCCTGTTCAACGCGAATACCAGCTCCCATGGTGCTGGAAAGCGACACCTTCTTCAGATATACACCCTTTGCGGCAGCCGGCCTGGCCTTGTTCAGCGCATCGATCAACGCAACCATGTTCTCGCGCAACGCATCGGGTGGAAATGACGCGCGCCCGATGGTGCATTGCACGATACCGTTCTTGTCGGTGCGATATTGCACTTGACCGGCTTTGGAGTTTTTTACCGCACCTGCCACGTCGGCAGATACCGTACCCACCTTCGGGTTGGGCATTAAACCGCGCGGGCCGAGGATCTGGCCCAGTTGGCCGACCAGACGCATCGCGTCCGGGCTGGCGATCAGCACGTCAAAGTTCAGATTGCCGCCCTTGATGGACTCGGCCAAATCTTCGAAGCCGACGATGTCCGCCCCGGCAGCCTTGGCTTCTTCAGCCTTTGCGCCCTGGGCGAATACAGCGACACGCACTATTTTGCCGGTGCCCTTGGGCAATACCACTGATCCGCGTACCAACTGGTCGGATTTCTTCGCGTCGATACCGAGATTTATCGCAACGTCGATCGACTCATCGAACTTCGCCCCTGCATTCTCCTTGACCAGTTTCAGCGCGTCGTTCAGGGGATACAACTTGTTGCGATCAACCTTGGCAGCGATCGCCTTATAACGTTTGGACATGTTATACGCCCTCCACGGTAATGCCCATGCTGCGTGCGCTCCCGGCGATGGTGCGCACCGCTGCATCCATATCGGCAGCGGTCAGATCAGGCATCTTGGTTGTTGCGATTTGTTCCGCTTGCTTGCGGGTCAGCTTGCCGACCTTGTCGGTGTGCGGCGTTTTGCTGCCCTTTTGCACATTCGCGGCCTTCTTGATCAGAATGCTCGCGGGCGGGGTCTTCATGATAAATGTAAAGCTCTTGTCCGCAAATGCGGTGATCACTACCGGAATCGGCAGACCCGGTTCCACACCTTGGGTCTGTGCATTGAACGCCTTGCAGAACTCCATGATGTTCAGTCCGCGCTGACCCAGTGCCGGTCCGATTGGGGGACTGGGGTTTGCCTTGCCTGCAGGTACCTGCAGCTTGATATAGCCGACGACTTTCTTTGCCACGTTAGTACTCCTTTTCAGTGGGTAAAACGCATACCGCAAAGAACATTTCAAAACCTACTGCTCGGCTCAATTGCTGCGTTGCCCGGTACTCACTTCCTCGCCTACCCTTAGGTAGGTCCCGGTCGCTCCGTTCCCTGCACCTTGCACTCAAACCGCTCGCTACGGTTTTGAGAACGTTCTTACAATACGCTCCCCGTTAAAAACAACTTCTGACCTGCCACTTAATCCTGAATTCCGTATCCTTGCTTCAAGCCTTCTCGACCTGGCCGAAGTCCAGCTCTACCGGCGTCGAGCGGCCAAATATGGTCACCGCCACGCGGATCTTGTTCTTGTCGTAATTGACGTCTTCGACCGAACCATTGAAATCGGTGAACGGACCGTCCTTGACTCGCACCAGTTCACCCACTTCAAATAGCACCTTGGGCCTCGGTTTTTCGACACCCGCTTGCATTTGCTGCATGATGTTCTGCACTTCCTTCGCGGAGATAGGCGTGGGTTTCATCGCCGAACCGCCCAGAAATCCGGTCACCTTGGGCGTGCTCTTCACCAGATGCCAGGTTTCATCGGTCATTTCCATCTCAACCAGCACATAACCGGGGAAGAACTTGCGCTCAGAAATGCTCTTTTGCCCGGACTTCAACTCCACAACTTCTTCTACCGGCACCAGGATCTGGCCGAATTTATCCTGCATGCCTTCACGCTGAATGCGCTCTGTCAAAGCACGCTGAACACTCTTCTCGAACTGCGAGTACGTATGGACTACATACCAATTCATGGCCATCACTCACCCCGTCCCATCAAAGCGTTCACCGCCAGCATCAGGCCGGCATCCACTGCCCACAAGAACAACGCCATCGTGACGGCAAACAGAATCACCACGCCGGTGGTCTGAAGCGTTTCCTTGCGCGACGGCCAAACCACACGCTTGGCCTCGGCGACCGAATCCTTGCCGAACGCAAGGAAAGCTTCGCCCGGTTCGCTGGTCCATGCCACGACTGCCGCCAGCAACAAGCCCGCCAATACCGACAACAACTGCAAAACAGCTGCGCTTTCGCGTAAATAATAATATCCGGCGATACCAGCCGCCACCAGCAGAAAGGCAACGAGCAACTTGATTTTGTCTGCCATGTGCGAATATTCCAATCAACAGTTACATACTTCTTTGGCAGGCCAGGAGGGTCTCGAACCCCCAACCCTCGGTTTTGGAGACCGATACTCTACCAATTGAGCTACTGGCCTAAACTCGGGAAGAGGCAAGAGAGAAGTGAGAAGGGCTAACCCTTCCCGCTTCCCTCTTGTACCCTTCTCATTTCATTATTCGATAATCTTTGCAACCACCCCTGCACCGACGGTACGGCCGCCCTCGCGGATCGCGAAACGCAGTCCCTCTTCCATCGCGATCGGGTTGATCAGGTTCACCGTGATGCTGACGTTGTCCCCCGGCATCACCATCTCGGTGCCGGTCGGCAGTTCGACCGCACCGGTCACGTCGGTGGTGCGGAAGTA
>JBARHM010000444.1:0-4128 GCA_049799235.1 Gallionella sp. | reverse complement strand
GTCTTGGCCTTGGGCGTGGCGGTGAATGCCACATAAGTAATGCCCGCGTCCCCTTCTTTTCCTGAAGAGGCACGCGCCGCCATCTGCGCGGCCAGCAAATCCTCGGTGCTCACCTCGCCACCGTCCTGCAATTCCTGCAACTCCTCATTGGTCAGCACAGCCTTCAAGTTGGCCGCCGCCGCACCGGTCTGCGAACTGTGCGCCTCGTCGGCGATCACCGCGAAGCGCTTGCCCTGCGTTGCGGCCAGTTCCTGCACCGCCTTCAGCGCGAAGGGGAAAGTCTGGATCGTGCACACGACGATTTTCTTGCCGCCGGACAGCGCCTCGGCCAGTTCCTTGCTCTTGGAAGCACTCTCGCCCTTGATCGTCGCCACCACTCCCGAGATGCGCTCGAAATCGAAAATAGCCTCCTGCAATTGCGCATCCAGCACATTGCGATCTGACACCACCAGCACCGAGTCGAACAGCTTCTTGTGCTGTGCATCATGCAAATCGGCGAGGAAGTGCGCCGACCAAGCGATGGAATTGGTCTTGCCGGAGCCGGCGGAATGCTGGATCAGATATTTCTGCCCTGCTCCTTCCGTCAACACAGTCGCTAGCAATTTGCGCGTGGCATCGAGCTGGTGATAGCGCGGGAAGATGATCGAAGTGATCTGCTTCTTGCTGTCGCGCTTGATCACGATGTAGCGGCCGATGATCTCCAGCCAGCTTTCGCGCGCCCACACTTCTTCCCACAGGTAGGAGGTGCGGTGTCCCTTCGGATTGACCGGATTGCCCGCCGCTCCATCGTCGCCCTTGTTGAACGGAAGGAAGGTTGTCGCTGGGCCGAGCAGGCGCGTGGTCATCATCGCCGCGCTATTGCTCACCGCAAAATGCACTAGTGCCCCGCGCGGAAAATCCAGCAGCGGCTCGGCGGCAGGCTGCCCCTTCGGCCTCGGATGACGATCAAAGCGGTACTGATCCACCGCGTCTTCCACGCTCTGCGTGTAATCGCTCTTCAGCTCCACCGTCGCCACCGGGACACCGTTGAGGAACAGCACCAGGTCGATCGCATTTTCGTTGTGCAGCGAATAGCGCACCTGCCGCACCACTCGCAGCCGGTTCGCTGAATATCTGGCCTGCAACTGCGGATTCATCGCCAGCGCAGGCTGGGATTGCGCCAGACTCAACTGCTGGCGAAATCCCAGCAGCTCCACGCCGTGGCGCAGCACATCCAGCGTGCCACGGTCGTCCAGTTGCTTGCGGATACGATCGAGCAAGGTCGCTTCCGCCGCCGAGCCGTGGTTCTTGGTCAATGTCTCCCATGCCTGCGGTTGTGTGGCCTGCACCCAAGTCGTGACATCGGCGGGGAACAACGCACGAGCACGGTCATAAGCGGCAAAGTCGCTTTCGGCATACAGCCAGCCATGCGCGGCAAGGTGCGCGCAGATGTCGTTCTCGAATTCGATTTCCTTGTGCAGGCCCATTCAGTCCCCTTTGACTATCGCCATGCTGCCCAGCCCAAGTCGCACAGCATTACGCCGATACATTGCACAGCAAGCTCGGCATCCTGCTCTCTAACCTCTCTTGTGTTTTTCTCCCTCTGCACAGCATACTTGGTTCTCCCATGCAGCAGGCGAATGACATCGGCCGCATTCCTGACAATTTCTCTCTTGTCTTGCGGACCCAGCTTGCCAGCTTCTGTGATTGCTTTAAACAAAGAATCCTGTAACGGGCGTTTTTTCAGATCGAGAAAAGCATTCATTATTCGTGTTGCTGCTTCGTTAGCTCGATCCACCACAGATTCCGGACTCGCCAGGTGATAATCGTCTTCCAGTGTCTGCAATGCTTCTTGAATATTGTGGTTCTTTATTTCCCGTAACACTTCCAAGTCCATCTGTGGCAGCGCACCCAAACTCTGGCGAGCTTTCAGCGTAACCATTTCTTCGCCAGTAAAGCTGGCCTCAACGTGAATGATGTTCCAGACCGTTGAAGACTTTCCTTTACCCAATATCACAACAGCATTAGCAATGCCCAGATTATTGAGCTCAATCGAGACAGCGCAAGCACAATAGTTAGTTAACGAAGGAACAGAAAGCAGACCATCCCTTCCCGCCCCCATTCGTGGGATAGTGACATGCGGGACGGGCAACACCTCCCAAGTCCCGCGCCCATTCTCAAATTTGTAGAAACGCCCTCGTCGAATCCTGCTGACAGGATCAAACATATCCTCGCGGAAATAGTATGTAACCACGCCTCCAACCTGGAAACCTGCAAATTCTTTTGCAGAGGAATCCACAAACTGTGCAGGCGTCATCACGGGCACAGGCCACACCAAGTGCGCGCCATAGGTTGAATCCCCTTCAAATACCAACCCCCGTCCTTCATCGATACCAATCAAGAAGCTCATGCGGCCTCCGATAGTTGAGCCACTCGCACATCAATCTTGCCGGTGACGGCTGCGGAAATCAGCGCGCTGCGGCGCTCTTGCAGCAGAGCTATGGCGCGGTTGGCTTCGGCGGTAAGCGCGTCGAGCTTGGCGGTTTCGCGGTCGAGAAATGAGGTGATAGCTTGTTGCTCGTCAAGAGCAGGTAACGGTACTGAAACACGTGACAGTATTTGTGTATTCAAGTTATCCATCGTGGAACCAACAGATTCAAGTTTTAACAGCTCTCGGACATATTCCGTTCTCAAATATGTAGAAACGAATTCTGGGATAGCTCGTCTGGAAAGCCGCACATTCAAGCTACCTGTACCGCACAGCCAATTAACCTCATTCACCGTAACCATCGCACAGCGCCCCATTTCGCCACGTCTAGCAAACACTATGTCTCCCAACTTCAACTTGTGGTGTGAAAGCCGCGCAACGATTTCTTGTGTCACTGTACATGACCAATCAGCCACAAGCTTCCCTTCCTGAATGTTGAATGGGTTAATTACAGGTGTTTCGCCTTCCACATAATCTTCCGAATGAAGCTGGCTGCCAAACGGCCCTGTCTGGATTAGTGTTGCCAAATGACCAAGAGGGACAACATCCCAATGCTCCGGCACCTCACCCAGCCATTCGATGCCGGAGTCCTTCATCTTCGCGGCGGGGTTGAGGCCATTGGTGACGGCGTGGGAAATGACGGCTTGGCGCTTTTCCTTGAGCAGCGCGATCAGCTTCTCCTGCTCCGCCACCAGCGCGTCAATGTTCCCCGTCTCGCGGTCGAGGAAGTTCAGGATTGCAGCTTGTTCTTCTTTGGGAGGAATGCCAACGCCAATGCTCTTGAGAATGTCCCAATTGATCGCAGCGCGATGCTCAAGAATGCCGTTGCCGAACGATTGAGCGAAGGTTTGGAATGCTCTGTTCTCAAATATCCTGAAGGCATAACGCGATTCGATTTTGTCCAGCCGAGGACGCAAGACTATGTAAACGGGACTGCATATTCCGTCGAGTGCCGATAGGCCATAAGAGCCAATGCCATAGTTCATACTGTTGATGACGAAATCCCCCTTGGACACCAACTTGCACTTGGTTAAGTCCTCAGGCTTTTTGTTTCCAACGTCGCCTTTATCTGCGTACGGAATGATTCCGACATTGGCCATCAATGAAAGATAGTCCTCATTCTTGCCATCATCATTCTTTGCTGTTTGCTCATCGACAAATGCTCGGCAAGGCAATACATCCCAATGCCTCGGCACCTCGCCCAGCCAAGCCACGCCGCTGTCCTTGTATTCGGGATAGCGCGGCAAACTCATGCGCTCAATCCCTCAATCATGGCTTTGATACGGTCGGTGGTCTGCTTGAGTTCGGCATCGATCTCCACCAGCTGGCGCGGCGGCTGGAACACGTAGAAGTGGCGGTTGAACGGAATCTCGTAACCCACTTTGGTTTTGTCGTGGTCTATCCAGGCATCCGGCGCGTGGGGCAACACTTCGCGCTTGAAGAAGCTTTCCACCTTTTCTGATAGCGGGACGTTTTCGGTATCGCGCAGGGTGCTGTCCGCTTGTGGCTTGCCTTTTTGTTTGCCCTTCTCATGCAACACCACCTTGCCCTGCTCGTCTTTCAGCGGGCGCTCGACAGTGATGGTGCGATAACCGAAGTCTGCGTTGTTGAAGATGCGGCTGATGGGTGCGCCGTCCTTTTCAGCTTCGACGAAATCGCCG
>JBARHM010000443.1:0-2411 GCA_049799235.1 Gallionella sp. | reverse complement strand
AGCAGCCAAGAAGCCGGCAGCAAAAAAGGCGGTAGCCAAGAAAAAGCCCGCAGCCAAGAAGAAGGTAGCAGCCAAGAAGCCGGCAGCTAAAAAGGCTGGGAAGGGTATTCTGGGCGCTTAGTTTTCTTCGAAGGGGGCGTTGATGTGACGCCCTTGTAGGCTTTCAATACAAACCTTCAACACAACCCGTATTCGGTGCGGGGGAGTTCTGATTTCCTCTTTAGATCAGAAATATAGTCGCCAATCCCAGGAAGATGAAGAATCCGCCACTGTCCGTAATGGCGGTGATCATCACGCTTGAACCGATCGCAGGATCACGCCCGAATTTTTGCATGACCATCGGAATGGCCAGGCCGACGGATGCGCCCACCATCAAATTTAGCAGCATCGCACTGGTCATCACGATTCCCAGCGGTATGCTGTGGTACAAGTAGTAAGCGAATAATCCTGCGACACCACCCCAGACCATCCCATTCAAGCCGCCGATAGCCAACTCTTTTAGCAGCATGCGGCGCGCGTTGTCCTGTGTAATTTGGCCCAGCGCCAGCGAGCGGATGATGATGGTAGTGGTTTGATTCGCCGAGTTACCCGCAATGCCGGCTACAATCGGCATCAGCGTGGCCAGAGCGACGAATTTTTCGATTGTCCCTTCAAAATTTCCAATCACGCGAGAGGCAAAGAAAGCGGTACAAAGGTTCAACGCCAGCCACAGCCAGCGGTTTTGCGCGCTTTTCCACACCGAAGCGAAAATGTCCTCCTCCTCGCGCAGACCTGCTTGATTCAGCAAGTCGCTTTCCGACTCGGTGCGGATAAAGTCCAGCACCACGTTCACCGTCACGCGTCCGACCAGTTTCCCTTCTTCGTCCACCACCGGCGCTGAAACCAGATCATAGCGTTCAAAAGCCTGCGCGGCCTGTTCCGCCTTTTCATCAGGGTTCAGTTGTATAGTATCGGTCAGCATCAGGCTGCCGACGATTCTATCCGGTTCGTTGACAACGATGAGATTGATCGGCAAGACGCCCTTGAAGCGGTCGTCCCGATTCACTACGAAGACCTGGTCGGTGTGGTCTGGAAGCTCGTCGAAACGGCGCAGATAGCGCGACACTGCTTCCAGCGTGACATCATCGCGGACCTGAATCATGCTGAAATCCATCAGCGCACCGACCGAATCTTCCGAATAGGACATCGCCGCGCGCAACTGTTCGCGTTCTTCGATGGACAGCGACTGGAACACGTCCCGCATGACGTTCTGCGGCAAGTCCGGCGCGAGGTCGGCGATCTCGTCGGTGTCGAGTTGTTCTGTCGCTTCGCGCAACTCCTCGCGGCTCATCGTCGCGATCAGCGATTCGCGGACGGAATCGGAAACTTCGATCAGAATCTCGCCGTCACGCTCCGACTTGACCAAGTCCCATACCAGCAAACGTTGCTCGATGGGCAGGGCTTCCAGGATGTAGGCGATATCAGCAGGGTGCAGGCTGTCAAGCTTGTGTCGCAACTCTGCGATGTGCTGTTTGTGCACCATGGTATCGAGCAGGGCGTGGCGATCTTCGCGCGGCAGCTCCTGCCGATGAACTACCGTTTCCAACAAGGCGTGTTTGTGCAGCAGTGACTCCACCTGCTTGAGGTGATCCTGCACATTTTCGGAGTAGTGATTTTCCTGGTTGATATCGGTCATGGCGCGCGCCCTTGAAGCTGTCTCTTGAATCGCGCGCTATTGTAAAGAAATCGCCGCCTGAATGCTCAGGGAATTTCCATGCTGTCCATATGTGTGAGAATGAACTCGGCCTTGAGGAGCATGCCAGGTGCTTCGCGGTGTCTTTCGTAGTAGCGCGGATTGGGAACGATCGCGGCGAGCCATGCGGCCTGTTCTGCCGAGAGCTGCGCCGCACTTACCTGGAAATAATGTTGCGCGGCTGCCTCTGCGCCGAATACTCCGTTGCCCCACTCGATGATGTTCAGATAGATCTCGAAGATGCGCCTCTTGTCCATCACCGTTTCCAGCATCACCGTTATCACCGCTTCTTCCAGCTTGCGCCAGGGAGAGCGCTTGGTGGAAAGAAACAAATTCTTGGCTAGCTGCTGACTGATCGTGGAACCTCCCGCGACGATACGGCCTTTCCTCAGATTTTTCTCATAGGCCTTCTGGATACCTTCCCAGTCGAAACCTTCATGATCGACGAATCTGGCATCTTCGGCAGCAATCAGCGCATGTTTGAGGTTCCCGGAGATTTTTTCATAGGCGATCCACTTGTGGCTGATTTCGGCATCCGGGTTTTTGCCCTGCATGACCTCCAGGCGGCTTTCCATGAATGAACTGGTTGAAGGGTTATATTTCACCCACCAGCAGATATGGGCGAACAGCCACACTTGATACAGAACCAGCAAGGCAAAGAATAACTTTACGCTGCGCC
>JBARHM010000442.1:0-1570 GCA_049799235.1 Gallionella sp. | reverse complement strand
GGTCGAGGGTGTGTGCCGGGCTCGCATCGAGTCCTTCGAGAGGCGAGCCGACTGTCTCTGGGTCGGCGTCGAGTCCATTCCTGCCCGCCCCGCCGACGCGGCTGTGCTCAAGGAGTACATGGCGAAGGTGCTGGGTCTCTTCGAGCAGTACGCCAAGCTGTCGCACGCGCTCGCTTTCGAAGGCCTCGCCGCGTCACTCAAGATCGACGACCCGGAGCGGTTTGCCGACACCCTGGCGGCGCACCTGAGCGTCACGACACCCGAAAAGCAAGCGCTGCTCGAGACTGAAACAGCCGTGGAAAGGCTCCAGAAGCTCCAGGACCTGCTGGAGGTCGAGATCGACAAGGTCAACATCGACCGCCGGATCAACAACAAGGTCAAGAAGCAGATGGAGAAGGCCCAGAAGGAGTACTACCTCAACGAGAAAATCAAGGCCATCCACCAGGAGCTCGGACGCAAGGACGACCGCGCCGACGAGGTCGAGGAGCTCAAGAAGAAGATCACCACGAGCGGCATGCCGAAGGAGGTCCGGGAGAAGGCCGAGCAGGAGTTGAAGCGCCTGGAAGCCATGCCACCCGTTTCGGCCGAAGCGACGGTCTCGCGCAACTACATCGAATGGCTGGTCGGCGTTCCCTGGAAGAAATCCTCGCGCGAGTCCAAGGACATCTCCCGCGCCGAGAAGATCCTGAACGAGGATCACTACGGGCTCGAGAAGGTCAAGGAGCGCATCCTGGAGTTCCTGGCCGTCCGCCAGCTCGTCCAGAAGACCCGCGGCTCGATCATCTGCTTCGTGGGGCCGCCGGGCGTCGGGAAGACCTCGCTCGCCAAGTCCATCGCGCGCTCCTTGAACCGCAAGTTCGTGCGCCTCTCCCTGGGAGGCGTTCGCGACGAGGCGGAGGTCCGCGGCCACCGGCGGACCTACATCGGGGCCTTCCCCGGCCAGATCATCCAGATGATGAAGAAGGCGGGGACGGTCAACCCGGTCTTCCTCCTGGACGAGGTGGACAAGCTCTCCTCGGACTTCCGCGGCGATCCGGCCTCGGCGCTCCTGGAGGTCCTCGACCCGGAGCAGAACCACGCGTTCGTGGATCACTACCTGGACGTGGAGTTCGACCTGTCCAAGGTCATGTTCATCGCCACGGCGAACATCGCCGACCCGATCCCGCCGGCGCTGAAAGACCGGATGGAGCTCATCCCGCTCTCCGGCTACACGCCGAACGAGAAGGTCGCGATCGCCCGCCAGTTCCTCGTGCCCAAGCAGCGCGAGGCCAACGGCCTGAAGGCCGGCCAGATCGAGTTCTCCGACGAGACGATCCTCGCCCTGATCACCGCCTACACGCGGGAGGCGGGCGTGCGCAATCTCGAGCGCGAGATCGGCTCGATCTGCCGCAAGGTGGCCCGCCGGATCGTCCAGCAGAAGGCCGAGACGCCGGTCCTCATCACGCCGGAGAACGTCCGGGAGTTCCTGGGCAAGGCGAAGTTCCGCAACCGGCGCAAGGGAGAGACCTCGGAAGTCGGCATCGCGACGGGTCTGGCCTGGACCGAGTCGGGCGGCGAGATCCTGATGACG
>JBARHM010000441.1:0-2452 GCA_049799235.1 Gallionella sp. | reverse complement strand
CGTTTAAAGCGCATATAAGCAATTGCTGTAATTCTATGCGGCATATAACATTTTCCGGGGATATGAGGCTTGGCTACGATAATCAGTGTTGACTTTATTTTTCAGACTAGACATTATTCGTCCGTGTAGTCGCGCCGCGCTCATTCAGGCGGAAATCTAAAGCAGTTGCTGAATAATAATAATTATTATCGTGACACACTGCATAATAATAATCCGTTTTACCTGTTCATTCATGCCTGTGAAAATCCGGCATTGGAACGCTTGTTTGCCGGGGGGAGTCCTTACGATGTACCGTTTCTTGCGAATATCCGTCTTGTTGACGGGATTGTTTGTTGCTGTCGGTATCAGTGCAGCCGATTCCCCGCAGTCCGTGCCCATGACCGAGGATAGTTCAGGTCCTCTCGTAGAGCAACCCATCGAATTCCCCCATAATCGCCATGCCGGTGATGCCGACAAGGGCGGCATGCAGATCAACTGCATGTATTGCCATACCTACGCCAGACGCAGCGCGGTAGCAGGAATCCCGCCACTGCAAAAATGTATCGGTTGCCACCAGAGCATCGAATCCGTGCGCGAGGCGCCGCGTATCAAAAAGTTGTTTGAATACTGGGATGCCAAGAAGCCTGTTCCCTGGAAGAAGGTGCATGATCTTCCGGATTTCGTGCGCTTCAACCACGAGCGTCACGTCAAGCGTTTCATCGAGCAGCAAAATCGTCCATACCAGGAAGTATGCGGCTATTGCCACGGTAATGTGAAAGAAATGACCGTCGCGCGCCGCAGCAAAGCGCTGTCCATGGGCTGGTGTGCAAATTGCCACGAGAAGGATCATGCAGTCACGGCAGAAGGCGGCACGCCGATCGGTGACCAGGCATATTGGTATACCTTCCAGAAGCCGGTAGTGGCAGATGCTTCAACGCTCAAGGCGAAAGGCCCCAACGATTGCTGGCAGTGCCACAAATAAACGGGCATGGCTTTTCAAGAATTTTCCAGAGAGGTTTCGATGATGGACAGTGGTTTTGATCGGCGTGATTTTCTGAAGGTGATGGGATGGAGCGGCGCTGCGGTGGCGCTAAGTGGCTGCGGCAATACTTCTATCGAAGACGGCAGGGAAACCGTGGCCTCCTATGTGGAGGCTGCCGACTATGTGATTCCGGGCATCGGAGTGTATTACAACTCTTCGTGCGCTCAATGCGATGCCGGCTGCAGCATCAATGGCCGGGTACGCGAAGGCCGCGTGTTGAAGCTGGAAGGCAATCCTGCTTCGGCGATCAATCGCGGCAGGATGTGCGGTTTGGGTCAGGCGGGGGTGCAGCATCATTACAATCCGGATCGTTTGCGCGAGCCGTTGCTGCGCAATGGCGACAAGGGAGAGACCATCACCTGGGAAAAAGCCTATGCGCTGATGGCCGAAAAGCTGAAAGGTGTGAGCGGGGAAGAAATAGCTTTCCTGAGCGGTGGCGTGAGCGGTCATCTCAGGGTGTTGTTGGGCAATTATATGGCCAGCTTGGGATGCAAGAATCATTTCGTGTATGAAGCGCTTGCACCGGCCGTGGTGCGCGCTGCAAACAAAAAAGCCTATGGCGTGGAAATGCCGCGCTACAACATCAACAAAGCCAAGGTGGTGCTGTCCTTCGGAGCCGACTTTCTCGGTGCCTGGGTATCACCGGTGCACTTCTCGCAACAATATGCACAGTTCCGCAAAGGTGTGGATGGGCAGCGTGGCGTGTTGATCCAGGTGGAACCGAAGATGACGTTGACTGGCGCCAACGCCGATCGCTGGGTGCCCATACGCCCGGGAACGGAAGGCATACTGGCGCTGGGCATCATCAAGGAGCTGGGCACCGCCACAGGCGATATCGCTGCTGCGGTGAAAAGTTATGACAAGGCGCGTGTCAGCAAGGAAACCGGCGTCCCGCCCGGGCATATCGACAAGATCGCTGCCATGCTGAAATTGCGCTCGCCCAGCCTGGTGCTGGCAGGCGGCGCGGCAGAAGGTTATGCGCATGGATCGCAGAATGCCGCCGCTATCAATATGCTCAACCAGGTGTTGGGAAATGTCGGCACGACGGTTGAGGCTGCTGCTGCCGTTCCATTCCCGCAAATGGTCCCGGCAAAAGGAAATACCGCTGCACTGAAGTCGCTGAATGACGGTTTGGCTGCCGGCAAATTCAAGGTGCTGTTCAACTACGCGGCCAACCCGGTATTCACCGCGCCGGGAGCACTGAAGTTCAAGGACAATCTGGCCAAGGCGGGCTTCAAGGTGGCATTCGCTCATTATCTGGATGAAACCGCGTTGCATGCCGATTTGGTGCTGCCGCTCGATTCAGCGCTGGAAGACTGGGGTACGCGGGTTCCCGAGTACATGGCGGAAGGCGCACAGATCAATATCCAGCAGCCGCTGATGGAAAAGCTGCACCCCAATACCCGTGGCATGGGCGATATCCTGTTAGCC
>JBARHM010000440.1:0-1591 GCA_049799235.1 Gallionella sp. | reverse complement strand
GGCAGCCACCTGAACCTATGCAGACATTGGGGTCAAATACCGGGTGTAGGCTTGCGGGTTCAGTCAGACCTGCAGTTATATTTTCACGCAACGTTTCTTTGTGAACTTTCTGGCGGCGGCTATGCCGGCGCAGGTAGAAGAACATTACCAATACCAAAGGAATAACGTACAGCACGTAAATGATCAACTCATCGCTCATGGGATTTCCTGTGAATTGAAGCAAAGCAGCAATTTGACATGTTTCTCCCCATACCGGTTCTGCGAATCCGGGATGATTATCAGGTGGTCTGTCACATACCGAAACAGTCAACCGAGATACTTAACCGAAACAGTCAATGATTCGGCACCTGATTATTGATGACTATACTATGGATAATGCGTTTTACAACACAAGCGGTCTGCTCATCAGATCGCGGAAACTCGAGGTGGAGTTGAACGAGGCAAGTATTATCAACTTCACGGATACACAAACGGAGCATAAGACGTAGAAGGTTGTTTTCGTGAGGCGATTTCGATGCGTGGTATCATTATCGATTTGGTTTTCGATTGTTTTATTGAAGTGCTTGCAGTGGGTGGATAGATATGTCAACTCAGATTTCTCGTGATAAAAATGCTGCAGGAAAATCTGCCGGCAATCCACATGTTACTGAAAGACGCGCTCAAGGCACTGCCGAGCGACGTACTGAAAGCCATCCCGTTGAGGTTGCGGCATTTGGCGGTTCGCGTGCCGGCGATAAAGAAGCCGGCGTAAAAAGAGTTGGTGTCGGTCCCAAGGTAGTGTGGTTTGCATTTATCGTTCTTGCACTGGCTGCATGGGAAGTCTCTCGGGGTGGGATCATCAAGCCCAGTTCCGGTTTGGGCTATTACTTTGGATATGTCGGCGGTGTAATGATGCTGTTGATGCTGCTTTATCCGATACGCAAGCACGTGGGGTGGGCGCGGAACTGGGGCCCTTTGCGCTACTGGTTCATGTTGCACATGGTGTTCGGTATCGCAGGGCCGACACTGGTCTTGTTCCACTCGACCTTCCATGTAAAATCATTGAATGCTGCCGTTGCACTATATTCCATGTTGCTGGTGGCTCTAAGCGGCATCGTAGGGCGTTTCATCTATAAGCGGATTCACCAGGGACTGTATGGCCGGAAATCGAGCCTGGAAGACTTGCAGAAGTTTGTGGATCTGAACCAAAGGAGTACGGATAGAGTAAGTGCAGTCTCGCTTGCGGCGACAGGCATTGACCAGAAACTTAAACAGTTTCGTGATTTGGCTTTTGAACATGATCTTGGTATTGCAACTCGCTTCTGGCGTTTCATTACTTTTGATTGGCGTCGGTACAGGTTGACGCGACATAGCAAACATGAATTGAAGCTAGCAATAATTCATCTGGCAAACGCCCAAGGCTGGGATAAGCGGGAGCAGAACCAGCATCTTCAGGAAGCCATGATGTACGTGAAGAGATATCTTTCTTCTGTGCAAGTGGCCGCTCAATTTTTAGCTTATGAGAGGTTGTTTCGATTGTGGCATATACTGCATACGCCCTTTGTCTGGTTGCTGGGCATCAGCGGTATTGTCCATGTCATTGCTGTCAACA
>JBARHM010000439.1:0-4016 GCA_049799235.1 Gallionella sp. | reverse complement strand
CTGAAAGCCCTTCCTTCACGATTTTGTTAGCCACCAATATCTGATGTGCACTCTCCAGAGGTAACAATGCACGTGCATGCCCCATATCCAGCTTGTTTTCCATCAGCAAATTCTGCACGGTTTTCGGGAGCTTTAACAAACGCAATAGATTGCTGGCCGCGCTGCGCGAGCGTCCCACCGCATCGGCAGCGAGTTGATGGGTCATTTTGAATTCGTCGATCAACCGCTGGATACCAACCGCTTCTTCCAGCGGATTCAGGTTTTCACGCTGGATATTTTCGATCAGCGCCATCGCCAGTGCCGCACGGTCAGGTACGCTGCGCACCAGCACCGGGACATGGCTTAACCCCGCCAGTTGTGCGGCACGCCAACGCCTTTCTCCGGCGATGATTTCATAGCTGCTATCTTTAAGCTGCCGCACCAGGATCGGTTGCATAATCCCTTGGGCCTTGATCGAAGCCGCCAGGTCATTCAGCGATGTTTCGTCCATATGCGAACGCGGCTGATATTTTCCCGGCTTGAGCAGCGTAACCTTCAAATCACGCATCACCTCGTCTTTTTCACTATTTCCACCAGACAGCAGCGCGTCCAGACCACGGCCCAATCCCTTGTGTAGCTTTGCCATCCTTGATTCCCTTATGCTGTTGCAGCAGGTTGTGCCGCGTTGTTCAATAGCTCTCCGGCCAAGGCCAGATATGCCTGCGTTCCCTTTGATAACTTGTCGTGATACAACACCGGCACGCCATAGCTGGGTGCTTCTGCCAGGCGAACATTACGCGGAATCATCGTGCGATAGACTTTGCTGCCGAAATGTTCCAGTAATTGTTCCGATACTTGTAGCGCCAGCGCGTTGCGCGGATCGAACATGGTGCGCAATAGTCCTTCGATTTCCAATTCCGGATTCAAGTTTGCGCGCACCTTGCGTATGGTATTCACCAGATCGCTCAACCCCTCAAGTGCGTAATATTCGCATTGCATCGGAATCATCACTGACTTGGACGCACACAAACCGTTAAGGGTCAGCAAGTTCAGGGCCGGCGGACAGTCGATCAGTACGAAGTCGTATTCAGTAGCTACCAGTTGCAATGCGTCGCGCAGTCGCGTTTCACGATGTGCCATACCTACCAATTCGATCTCTGCTCCGGCCAAGTCGCGATTGGCGGGCAGCAAATCATATTTGCCTGCATCCGAATGTACTCGCGCTTCAGCTATCGTTTTGCTGCCAAGCAGCACTTCATAGACGCTAGCCTGCAAATCCCGCTTGTCGACTCCGCTGCCCATAGTGGCATTGCCCTGTGGGTCAAGGTCGATCAGCAGCACACGCTGACTGGCTGCCGCAAGACTGGCTGCCAGATTCACGCTGGTGGTGGTTTTCCCCACTCCGCCTTTCTGGTTGGTTATGGCTAATATTTTTATCATGTTGTTCCGCTTCCCCTGCATGTTGCAATAACCAGACTGCGTGCCGCGCGCAAGCCCGGAACCTGTAACGGTATGACACGCTCCACGCGGCACCCTTCCGGCACACTCGACAACTCTTGTTCCGCTAAACCTTTCATCGCCGCCCAGCGTCCCTGCACGTCCATCAGGTGGCGTGTTCTTTCAATAAATTCACCCAGTCCGCTAAAGGCACGCGAAATGATCCCGTCGAAAAGCTCCGTGGTCTGCCACTTTTCTACACGCGAGCAGACCACAACGGCGTTGTGTAGCCCCAGATCGATGATCACCTGCTGCACAAAACTGGTTTTCTTGCTGTTGCTATCCAGCAAAACGAACTGCCAGTCTGGTTGTGCTACCGCCAGAACCACTCCAGGCAAACCTGCACCACAGCCGACATCCAACCACCGTCCTGGCCACAAATATGGCATGACAGCTAGACTATCAAGCAAGTGATTGCTTACCATTTGCTGCTGGTCGCGGATAGCGGTCAAGTTATAGACCTTGTTCCATTTATGCAGCAGTGCCACGTATTTCAGCAGTGTGCGCTGCGCTTCCTTATTCAGCGGGATTCCCAGTTGCTCGCAACCATGCTGCAATTCTTCGGACAAATTCACGCGCGTTTCTGCGTCGCTGGGTTGCCGCGAAAGCCACGCTTCAGATGCACCAGCAACAGCGAAATTGCTGCCGGGGTGATCCCTGATATTCGAGCTGCCTGCCCTATGTTCTCCGGTTTGTGCAGATTGAGCTTTTGCTGCACTTCAATCGATAACCCGCGCACTTCCTGATAGTTCATATCCCCTGGCAAAGCCAAGGTCTCGTATTGTTCATTTCGTCCGATTTCATAATGTTGCCGCTCTATATAGCCGTGATATTTCGCCTGTGTCTCCACCTGATCGGCAACTTTTGCATCAACCACGCCGACACCCGCCACTGGCAAAGTCATCAGGCTGGCATAACTCACATCCGGACGGCGCAACAACTCATGCAGTGTGTATTCGCGTTCAATCGGTTTGCCGAGTACGCGCACCGCTTCTTGCACTGACAGGTTGCGTGGGTTCACCCAAGTATCGCGCAACCGCTCCTGCTCGCGGGCAATCGCTTCGCGCTTTTGCTCAAACGCCTGCCAGCGTGTGTCATCCACGATACCCAGCTTGCGGCCGGTCTCGGTCAATCTCAAATCCGCGTTGTCTTCGCGTAATTGCAATCGATATTCCGCCCGGCTGGTGAACATGCGATAAGGCTCCGAAACTCCCTGAGTAATCAAGTCATCCACAAGTACACCCAGATAGGCTTCATCTCGGCGCGGACACCATGCTTCCTGTTCGCGTACTTGCAGTGCTGCGTTGAGCCCAGCCAGCAAGCCCTGCGCAGCAGCCTCTTCGTAACCGGTCGTGCCATTGATTTGCCCGGCGAAAAACAGCCCCCGGATCGCCTTGGTTTCCAGCGAACTTTTCAGTTCACATGGATTGAAATAGTCATATTCGATCGCATAGCCGGGACGCAGGATATGGGCATTCTCCAGTCCCTTGATGGACCGCACCAGATCCAATTGCACATCAAAAGGCAAGCTTGTGGATATCCCGTTGGGATAAACCTCGTGTGTGGTCAAACCCTCCGGTTCAAGGAATATTTGGTGAGAGGACTTGTCGGAAAAGCGCGTGATTTTATCTTCGATGGAAGGGCAGTAGCGCGGTCCCACACCTTCGATCAAGCCGGTAAACAAAGGGGAACGGTCCAACCCGCCGCGAATGATGTCATGCGTATGCAGATTGGTTTCGGTGATCCAGCAAGGTAATTGTTCGGGATGCTGCGCGGCGTTTCCCATGAACGAGAACACCGGTACGGGATCGTCACCCGACTGTACCTGCATGGCAGAATAATCGATAGTCCGTCCATCGATACGCGGTGGCGTTCCGGTCTTCAGCCGCCCCACCGGCAGATTCAGTTCGCGCAGCCGGCGTGCCAAGCTGACTGACGGCGGATCGCCGGCCCGGCCTGCCTGGTAATTTGACTGACCAACATGGATAAGGCCGGACAGGAATGTGCCGGTAGTAAGTACTACGGTTTTTGCGCTGAACCGCAAACTAAGCTGGGTGACCACCCCCCTCACCCGGTCTTGTTCAACCTGCAAATCGTCCACTGACTGTTGAAACAGCCAAAGATTGGGTTGGTTCTCCAGACGCGAACGGATAGCTTGTTTGTATAGTAAACGGTCGGCCTGTGCCCGAGTAGCTCGCACTGCTGGGCCTTTGCTGGAATTCAGGATGCGGAACTGGATACCGCTCTCATCGGTAGCGGCTGCCATCGCACCGCCAAGCGCGTCGACCTCCTTGACCAGATGGCCCTTTCCTATCCCTCCGATGGACGGGTTGCAGGACATCTGCCCGAGCGTCTCGATGTTGTGGCTCAACAGCAAAGTCTTGCAGCCCGCGCGCGCGCTGGCCAGCGCCGCCTCGGTACCGGCATGCCCTCCACCCACCACGATCACATCGAACACATCAGGAAAATTCATCTGGCTGCAGCTCTAAAAAGGACGCGCATCATACAACAGCCGAGCCTCAATCCCAACTACCTTGTTT
>JBARHM010000438.1:0-2381 GCA_049799235.1 Gallionella sp. | reverse complement strand
GCGTTGATGAAGGACTACCTGAAAGCTGTGATCCACGCCATCGGGTTGCTAATTTACCGGCGCGACGAAGCAATGAGCATTATCACTGCGGAACCGATGCGCCTGATGAAGATCACCGACTACAGCGAACTGCACCGCCAGGTCGATTCCATCGCCGAATTATTGCAGGTCAAACCCTACCCCACCATCGAAGCGATCCTCAACACCGACGAAATCGCCGCCCAAGAATACGGCCCGACGGTCGAAAACCCGCTGACGCTGTGGGATCTGCACTGGCTCAAAGAACTAGACGATGAAGGTTTCATTGACGGTCTCATCGCGAGCCTTTCCTGAGGGCGCAGCATGCTGCGCCCTTACAACCCCTATTCTTTTTTGTGCCCTTTGCGTTCTATGCGGCCAATCTTCCGAATCCGATTCATCCTCCTATGTGAACTTTGTACTACTATACGTAATAGTTTTCTCGGTCTGCGCAAATTTCTAGGCGGCCATAGCCGTGAGCTTTTCCGTACTTGCCTGGCGCGCGGCCAAAAGCGCCGTGATAATCCTTCGGCCTTTTTCGGTCACCACATAACGATGAGTCTTAGACACTTTAGCGATCAGACCGTGCCCTCGTAACAACCGCAACTTTCGCCCCACGGCCGCCATCTCTTTACGCTCTTGCCGTTTGTCGCTGGCGACACCGTACAGACAGACGCGCACATCACGGTTGCGAAAACCGTTGATCGCAAACTCTCCGCGGTTAACAATCGCCATTAGTTCAGCGTCAGCATCTCCCAGGGGATTGAGCCCTCGATAGTGTTGTTTGCCGCGCCTGATCGCCTGACACACTCGCACCGCTTCTTGCGCCAGCGTGCTCTGCTCATGCACCGCCGCCAACGCCGTCAAATGCCGGTCCGTGGCCGCTCGACTCACTTCGGCGCGCCGGTTAAAATCGGCTAATCCACGACGCAGCGTGCGCCACTTTTCCTTTCCCTCTTGCTGCCCCTCAGCTCGACGATAAACCCGAAAGTCTTTCGGCTGGTTGATCGTCACTTCGCTGCGCAAGATGCTCCCCTTGTCGTAGAACTTCAGCGAGTTCCCGTTCAGCCAGTGCTTGACCCTCACTCCCTCGACTCGCCGACGCCGGTCGGTCTTCACTTCGTCGTGGACTCCGGCCTTGCCCGGCCGCCCCAAAAACCGCAGCACCTGCTCAGCGCCAAAACTCATCACCCCATGATGCACCAGCGCTGGATAGATCCGCACCAGCTTCTCTCGCTCGCTAAACATCACATCGGTAGCATACTCACTCTGAGACGCCGTCCAGTAGTATTGACTCTCAAACGGTCGATTAATCTCAACGTGCAACGGATGGCATTGCTCTACCAACGGATCGAGCAGGCCCCGCCAGTCGGTGCGGTGCTGCTCGTCCATCAGCCCCTGAGCCCGCTCAAGATCAGCGATCCACGGAAAACAGTTGTCCTCTTGGCGATAGGCTATCCCCTCTTTGTCCATCTGCCGCCCCAACCATTCCCGTCCGTTCAGGCAGATCTGGATCAAAAACGGAAACCAAGTCTGGAGCCGTAGATGCAAAAACCCCAACTGCTCATGCACCCAATAAAAATACAGATGCAGACACCGCCCCCAGCCAAGTTTCAACTCTAACTTCTTGCTCACTCGGTTGCCACGCAAAAACCAGGTGTGACACGGCTCGACGCAGCTCAATACCGCGATCAGCCCCGACTTCACTCCGTCCCGCTCCTGAATCGGGCGCACTAACTTCTCTTTGTCCGTGCGGCTCGATGGTACATACACCACCGGCCGATTATGGGCTGCCGCCAACTTCTCTCCCTCCTGACGTACCCGACCCGTCAGCTCGCTGGCGCACTTCTTAAACTCTGTCCACATCACCCCGGCTTGCCTGACATAGCGCTCCATCACCGGCTCATAATAAAAACTGCGCAACGTTCCTTGCAGTCTCACTCGATCCCACCCGTGCAGCACCCCGATGACATCGCCTTGATGACGTTGTACGAATGCTTGCCCAACCTCGTACTGCGATAGTTTCTCAATATTTGTTGCCATGACTTCACTTACATCATGGCTCGATCTCTGTCACTTTGGTTGCGGCTTTGCCGCCCTAGGCCCTTTGTGGTTAAATCCCTCCCAATGAAAAAACTCCTCATCGTCTTTCACTCCATGACCGGCGGCACCTACCAGATGGCCCAGGCCGCCGCCAGCGGCGCACAGAGCGAACCGGAAGTCGCTGTGAATCTGATCCACGCGGCGGAAGCCGGCGCTGATGATGTGGTCCAAGCCGACGGCTATATCTTCGCCACGCCGGAGAATCTCGCCATGATGTCCGGTGTGATGAAGGATTTCTTCGATCGCACCTACTATTCGGC
>JBARHM010000437.1:0-3412 GCA_049799235.1 Gallionella sp. | reverse complement strand
TCATGGTGCTGCCTCTCTGCATATTTCGTCTGTTTACTGCCGGAACTTCTTGTGGCATTGCACGCAATAGCCCATCGTTTTGCGCAAAGCCTGCAAAGATTTTTTCATGTCCTTGGATTGCATCGTTTTCGCCAGTTCATTCGCGCTGGTGTTTGCAGCCAGCCCCAGTTTTTTGAGATCCTCATTTTTGGCCGCGTCATAAACCTGCTTCAGGTCTTCAGTCATACCCAGCTTGGTCCGTGCTGTGTTTGAAGCCCTTTCGAAATTATCCTGGGCAAGCAGGCCGATGATAGCCCGGGTCGCCACCAACTGCTCACGCATATTGGAAAGCAGGCGGTGCTTCATCCGGGTGGATAGGTCCAGGGTCATTCGGTTGTCGACGATGTCATGCGCCGTAAGACCTGTGATGCCCTGTTCCTCGGCCATGCCGGCAACAGGTATTAAGAGAAATGCCAATAGCACGAATTTATTCATGTCCATGTCTCCTGTTTGTTTCTGCGGTTTACGCGCAAAGCTGCGATCATTTACAGTTTATTTTACTGTTGAGAGGACGTGCAGTGTTCCAGTATTCATCGGTCAGGTCAACCGGAGCAAGACGCTGAGCACCTGTCATTGCTCAGGATCCTGATCTGGCGGCACGTGCATCCAATAGCGGCGATGTGAATTGCGGTAGCTCTCCACTTGCATCTCATGTGCGTTCATCTCGACCAGGATCGCGCCGTCTGCGTCAGAGCGCAACAGTTGAGCGCCGGAGTCCAGATAGCGTTGCACAATTATCTGTTTCGGATGTCCGAAACGGTTGCGGTAGCCGACAGTGAGCACGGCATATTTAGGGCGCACAGCGTCAATGAATTCATCTGTCGAAGATGTCTTGCTGCCATGGTGCGGCACGACCAGCATAGCCGCCGGAAGTTTGTCCGCGTGTTCAATGAGTAGTCGCTGCTCTGAGTTCTTTTCAATATCCGCCGTCAGTAAAACATGCTGATCACCGATGCTGATGCGCAATACGCAGCCCATATCGTTGTCCCGGACACTTTCGGCGGAATAACTGGCCGCATCGGGATGCAGCATCTCGAAACTTACTCCGTCCCATTGCCATGTCTGTCCATCCATACAGCGTCGTGATTCAGTTACAAATTCCAACAACGTGTGATCATGCGGCAGCGAAGATGAGACCCAGCCTATCGGCATGGCCTGCATCACCGAAACAGCGCCGCCGGTGTGATCGGTGTCGTCGTGCGTGAGTATCAACCCGTCCAGTTTGGCGATACCCATCGCGCGCAGCGACGGGATCAGGATGCGATTGCCGCTGTCCGCATCAGCGCTGAAATCCGGTCCGGTATCATAGAGCAGCGCGTGATGCCGGGTTTGCGCCGCGACCGCCAGACCTTGCCCGACATCGAAAACGATCAGGCGCAGTTCGCCTGGCGCCGGCGGTTCGGGCGTATTTAGGAACATCGGCAGCAACAATAAAAATCCCAGCCAGCGCGCAGGGAATCCGCGCGGCAGCAGTACCCACAGCACGCCCAGCATGCCCGCCACGACACTCCATGGGGGCGGAGCGTGCTGGGTCCACACAGCTTGCGGAAGTTCGTTCAACCATTCCAGCAATGCCATCGTCCAGCCCATCACGCTGTGTGCCAACCACAGTGGCGCTTCAAGCGGCAGCACTGCGCCGAGCAGGACGAGCGGCACGACGACCAGGCTCACCAGCGGGATCGCGACAGCATTGGCGATCGGCGAAACCAGCGACACTTGCTGGAATAGACCAAGCAGCAACGGGATCAAACCGATGGTCATCGCCCACTGTACGTTGGCATATTCCGACAGCCGATGTGTGCGCCCAGTCGGCGCGTATACAGAATCAGTGGCGGATTTCATCGGTCTGTGGCTGGGACTGATCCGGTATGCCGAAACATACATGATGATTGCAACCGCGCCGAATGATAGCCAGAAGCCGGGCGAGATGACCGCCCAAGGGTCGGGCACCAATGCCCCGAGCAGCGCGAAGCAAAGGATTTGTGCCAGCGAAAAATTACGGTTCAGCCACAGGGCGGCAGCGACTGCGCCGACCATATACACAGTGCGTTGAGCAGGCACGGCAAAACCGGACAGCAGCGCGTAAATCAGGGCCACAAGTAATGCCGCCAATGCTGCGGCCTTGCGCGCGGGCAACAGCAAGACCAGCCGCACGCTGCGCCGCCACATCCAGTAGGTGAGGGCGAAGCCCAGGCTGGCGAGCATCGTGATGTGCAGGCCGGAGATGCTCATCAGATGATTTACCCCGGTGCGCGTGAAAACTTGCCACTGTGCTGACGGGATGCTGCTCTGGTCACCGATTGCCAGCGCGCTCAGTACACCGAGATAGGGAGCGCCGGCCAGCGTGGCGCTGAACTTGTCTCGCACCGCCTCTCGCCAAGACTCGATTCGGTAGGAGGGGCCGTCGGCAAGCGCGTCGAGGCGAAAGTTATTATCCTTGTTATGCACATAGCCGACAGCGCGGAAGTTGTTCTCCAGCGCCCACACCTCAAAATCGAAGCCATATGGATTGCTGCTGCCATGCGGCTGTTTGAGGCGTAAAGCAAGGCGCCAGCGCTCCCCTGCTTTTAGCACCAGAGGTTTTGCTTTTCTGTCGAAATAAGTGCTGAGGTAAATATGTTTCGGCACGCTGGCTTGCGGAGTCAGGATCTGCTCCACGGCAAAGCTAAAGCGCTGGCCGTGTTCGTGGCTGCGCGGCAACTCGGAGACCACGCCGATCACTTCGATGTTGCGCCCCTGCCATTCGTCCGGCAGGATGATGGCCAGGCGCTGTCCGGCTTGCCATGCGGCGTGATAGAAACCGAGGCCCGAGGCGAAACTGGCTATCAACACCGCGCGCGCTACGCGAAACGCAAGGCTTCGCGTGGGGATCAACAGCAGCAGCGGCATACCGAGCAGCAACCACGCCCAGGCAGGATCAGGCAGCGTGGCCTGCTGTTGCAGCAGCCACACGCCAAAGGCGAAGCCGAGGGTGAAGAGAACCATGCGCACAGATTAGCGCACACGGATAGAATAAGGCTATGCACAAATTATTCCGCCGTTTCCTGCCGGACCACGAAACGGTAACAAATCAACGCTGGATCAAGCCGTTTGGAGGCTGGTTGAAACATCCCAACCTGTGGCACCTGCATCGCCGCTCGGTGGCTGGCGGCGTGGCGGTTGGATTGTTTTGCGGTCTTGTCCCCGGCCCGGTGCAGATGATCTGCGCGGCACTACTGGCGGTACTGCTGCGCGTCAATCTGCCGGTGGCGGCTTTCACCACGTTTTACACCAACCCGTTCACGATACTGCCGCTGTATGCGCTGGCTTACAAACTTGGTGCCTGGGTGAGCGGTGTGAACAGCGGCGTGGCGAGCGCAAAATTGACTTTCCC
>JBARHM010000436.1:0-3751 GCA_049799235.1 Gallionella sp. | reverse complement strand
GCAGTACTTTTCAAGGAGAATCAAAATGAAATACATTACAACAACCGGTAGTCCTCCGGGATTCCTCGCATTGTTGGTCGGTGCGATGTTGCTGGGGTTGGTGTCACAAAGCGCGCTGGCTGCAGGTACGGCATCGGGAACGGTGATCAGCAACCTGGCGAAAATCAGTTACGACGTTGGCGGCACTCCTCAAGGCGACATCTGTTCGTCACCCACAGGAAACGGAATTGCCGACGATGACGGGGTTTGCGTGTCGGGAGCATTCGGCGCACTCGTCACCAGCTTCGCGGTGGATAACAAGGTGGACTTGCTGGTGACTGAAGGCAACACCACCTATACCACCGTTGCTGCCGGGCAACTAAACGCGTTGACGATCTTCACGGTGGAGAACCAGGGCAATACCACGCAGGACTTTTCTCTTGCCGTGGCCAACCTTGCTAACGGCACAGTCCTGTTTACCCTGACGGATGACTTCAATCCTACGGGTTGCACCGTGGACAGCATTGCCATCTCTTCGGGCAGCATGGGTGCGTACACCGCAGGAGATCAGCACATCAATGCTTTGACTGCAGATAGCATTGCGACAATCAGCGTGTCGTGCGACATCCCGGCGGCTCAGGCGAACAACAGTTTTGCCGTTGTTTCGCTTACGGCCACAGCACGTGCTGACGATGCCGCCAATACGCTGGGTGCTGCCTTAGCTGAAACGGCCAATACCCAGAACGGCACAGAAATCGTCTTTGGTGACAGTGCCGGTACGGACGATGCGCTCGGTGATGCTGCTCATTCAGCTCGGGATGCCTACCTCGTGCAAACCGCCACGCTGACGGTCACCAAGGCCATGGCGACACTGTGCGATCCGGTTGACGGCAACACCGGCCCGCACAACATCCCGGGCGGCATGGTGCGCTGGACGATCACCATCGCCAACACCGGTGGTGCTTCGGCCAAGCTGACGACCTTCTCTGACGCGGTGCCCACCAATACCACCTTCGATCCGGATCTGATCGATGGCGTTGGCGCAGGCACGCTATGCGAGTTTGGAGCTGCAGGTGCAGGTACGCCGGAAAGCGCAAACGGACGCGGAGTCCGCTTGCAGAACAGCGTTGCGCGTCCGATGTCCGGAACCGAGTTGGGTAATGGCCCCGTACTCTCCAGCTACTTCGTGGCTGATGCTGCCGATGCGAATGGTGATGGTGTCTCCAGCACGGGTGGTGTCTCCGTGAACTTCGCCGTAGCATTCCCGGCAGGCGGCGGATATGCGGCTGGCGAACTGAAGACCGGTGAGACTGTGACCGTGTACTTCAACGCGGGCATCCAGTAAGAGCTTATGCGCCTTTTGGCATCAGCGCTTGCCCTCACCTGCACGGTTCGCCGTGCGGGTGAGACTTTTGGCAGGTTGGCCGCAAGGCCAGCCCGCCTTTTGCTGAACACTTTCCGTGTTCAGCAAAAGGCGTACGCGCGGATCGTGCTCACATCATTCTTCTGCCTGCTTTCTGCCGTGGCATGGTCAGCTACTCCGCCGACTACGCTGATCAGCAACACCGCGACAGCAAGCTACAGTATCGGGGCGACCCCCTTGACCGGCACGAGTACAGCTAGCGTGAGTACCGCAAATTGTATCGCTATCGGTGTGAAGGTCGAACTGCTGCAATACAAATCGGCCCCGCCCTCGCCGCTCACTGATGTATCGGTGCAACCGGGCAATTATTCGACAACCGGACTCGTGGGCGGGCCTTATGCCGCTCTTGCCAATCCAATCTTGCTTCCCGCGTCGACACTCTTGCCTGCAGACTTGAATCTCGTCCCGCTGAAAGATGTTTCCGGCAATACCATTTCAGCCTACGCGCGCAACGAGGTGGCCTTTGTGCGCGTGACCAGCTTTGATGCGAATATCAATCCTGCGTTGGCTGAAACTGTCCTGGTGACCTTGACCACCAGCGGCGGGGATAGCGAACTGGTGCAACTGACTGAAACCGGTGTGTCCACAGGGATCTTCGTCGGTGCCGTTCCCTCTGCCAGCGGTGCTGCCCCGGTTGCCAATGATGGCAGCATCACCGTCGCGGCGCCCCACGAGACGATCACCGCTGTTTATAACCACTCCGACTGCGCTGCCGGAACTTTCACCGCCACCAGCAGCGCGCTGATCGATCCTTACGGCTTCATGTTCGATTCGGTGACCGGCGCGCCGGTCAACGGGGCAACTGTCAGTCTGGTAGACACTTTTAATATCCCTGTCGTAGTGAAATGCGACGACGGGGTTACTTCATTGTTGCAACCGGTCATATCGGGCTCACCCACGGCATGCGATACCACGATGGTTGCGGGTGGATTCCGCTTCCCGAAGGTTGCAGCAGGCAGTTACCAGTTCGTCATCACGCCCCCAACGGGGAATGCTTTCCCCTCTGCAGTGCCGGCAGCAAGCCTGCCCGCCAGCATCGGCACGCCGGCGGCCCCACCCGTCATCTCGGGCAACCCGACTCCGACACCGGGCGGCTCTTACGGCGGCGTGTTCACGTTGTGGGGTTCGGCTTTGAAAATTGATATTCCGGTGGATTCAGGCTTCACGAACATGACCATCCAGAAAACTGCCGGAAAAGCCGTCGTCGGGACCGGTGAGTTCGTGCCTTATACGCTCAGCATCACTAACAATTCCGCATCCCCACTGGCTGGCGCGCAGGTTGCCGACCATGTGCCGCCCGGCTTCCGCTACCAGAAAGGTTCGGCGCGCATGGATGGTGTGGCCATGCCGGACCCGCTGGTCTCCGCCGATGCGCGCACCCTCACGTTCAGCCTCGACATCCCGGCTTCGGGCACGGTGAATGTTCGATATGTACTGGAAGTCACCCCCGCGGCTCACACCGGAACTGCTGAAAACACCGCTGCGGCCACCGGGGGTCTAACCTCGAACACGGCACACGCCAGCGTGGTCGTGACAGAAGACCTGTATCGCAACAAATCCTTCCTGATCGGTCGCGTGATCGATGGTTCGTGCGACGACAAGGTGGATAACGACGCGAAAGGCCTGGTGAATGCGCGCATCGTATTGGAGGATGGCACGTATATCCTTTCCGATCAGGAAGGCCGCTGGCACATCGACAACCTGCGCCCCGGAACACACGTGGTGCAGCTTGATCTGGATTCATTGCCCAAGGATTACGAAGTAGTCGCCTGCGAAGAGAACAGCCGTTTTGCCGGACGCGCCTTTTCGCAATTCGTCAATCTGCAGGGCGGCACCCTATGGCGTGCCGATTTCCATGTGCAGAAGAGAGCGCCGGATACCGTGCGAATCGCACAAACACTTGCTGTGCAGCCGGCGAATGACAAAACTATTGTGTCAGTGTCGCTGGTCAGCAACGCTGCAGTGACGGGCTACTCGGCTACCGTCATGCTGCCGGAATTCGCCAGATACGTATCCGGCAGCGCAAAGCTGAATGGCGCACCTATAGCCGACCCTGATCGCGTGGAACAATCGCTGACCTTCCGCAGTCTTGCTCATCCGGCACAATGGCAGGATCAATATTCCTTCACGGTCGAGGATGTCGCGCCGGATGCGACGATCAAGTCGCTGGTGAGATTCACCCCCCCGGGACAAGCGGCAAAGAACATCCCGGTGGCGCAAATCACTTTGAAGAGTCTCGCACCAGCCAGCGCGGAAACTTCCGGCGAAGTGCCGGTGACACCTGCCGATCTGCGACCGGCCAAGACGCCCGGGGAAAGCACGGACGGCCTGCAGGAATCCCTGCCATAC
>JBARHM010000435.1:0-2256 GCA_049799235.1 Gallionella sp. | reverse complement strand
CCTTTTTTATTTTTTTCAATCACCTCCATTTTTATTATAAAGAGCGCCAGTAAACCTCAAGATGCGCCTCTCAACTCTACCTCCCTATATTTCAGATACAACATCCTGCAGCAAACATTGTTTTTTTGCATTCTTTAAAATACAGATCAAGATTTTCTCATCCTTGCAAAGAACCTTCTGTGCCGCTTTTATATAAATTCAAGCAGTTACATTTTGGCATACAAGATGCAATTAACTATGGCAAGACAATCGAAAAGGAGGAAACAAAAATGAAAAACTCACTATCAAGAAAAACAGCATACATGGGGGCCGGTGCAGGGCTGGTACTCTTCGCGATCTTCGGACTTCTCCCGGGCAGCTTGATAGGCGGCGCAGCCGGACTAAAATTCGCCGGCTTGCTTTTCAACTTCCCTCTTGAGGCGGGGATCATATCGCGTATCATCGTACTCGCATCCATGCTCATGGGTGTAGTGGTTTCAGGTATCGCCATCGTAACGGCCGCGGCATCAATAAGCTGGCTTATGGGAAGGGTGATAGATGCATCAGTACGCCAAACCGGACCGGGAGCAGCAGTCATCATCAGGAACAAATAATCGATCAAGAAGATCGAGATTAAAATTATCAGCTGTGGCCGGAAGGAGATTATCATGAAGAACGAAAGTGTAAAAGCGGGAATGAAAATCGGTGCAACTGCGGGAGGTTTAGTTTTTCTGGTATTTGGTATCATGCCGGGGTTCTATTTCGGCAGCTTCGGCACTCTGATGCTGCTACAAAAGTTGATGGGGGGAGCGGTTGAGCCGACCCTTTTCGTCAGGGCAGCTGTGGTGATGGGCATCGTTGTCGGGATCGCCTGTGCAGCGACGGTGAGCGTCGTGGTAGGCGGTCTCATCGGCACGGTCGCCGGGTATGTAGTTTCGGCGCCCGCGGCAATGCGGGAGAAACAGACCGTTCAGGATAAAGCGTAAATAAGTCAGGAGAACACCAAGAAACGAGCGCAGCAAGATAAACAACCATAGCTTTCGGCTATGAACCAGAAACAAAAAAGGCGGTGAGTATTCACCGCCTTTTTCTTTGTTTATAAGCTCAGCGAGCGGTAGTACGTGAGCGGCTTGGTTTAAACATCCGCGTACCGAAATGATGGTCCGCGCCTGAGGGACGCGGGGCAACGCCATGCGGCCTTGCACCAGGATGTGCCGGCTTGTGGGATTCCGCTGCCTTAATTCCTGCAGGCTTCGAACCGGGACGCTCCCGGCGGCGCTGCGGTTCGCGCGGCGGGCGGGCAAACTCTGCATCGCGTGACGGTGCTGCTTTTTTATAATCAAAATCCTTCAGGATACGGCGTTCGATCTTCTCGCCAAGCACGCGTTCGATGCTCTTAACCAGAGGCTCGTCCTCGCGGGTAATAAAGGTGAAGGCGTCTCCGGTCTTTGCGGCCCGGCCGGTCCGGCCGATACGGTGCGTGTACGCGTCCGCTGTGTCGGGGATGTCGTAATTGATGACGTGGGATATGCTCGAAACATCGATGCCGCGGGCCGCGATATCGGTTGCCACAAGGATCTGATACGAGCCGTCCCGGAACCCGTCGAGCGCTGCCTGGCGCTTGTTCTGCGACAGATTGCCCTGAAGCGACGCTGCCTTGAAACCCGCTTTTTCGAGCTGTTGTCCTATACGCTTGGCCCGGTGCTTCGTCCGTGTGAAGATCAGGATGGATTCCGTATCCGTGTGTTTGAGAAGCTCCATAAGAAGCGCTGTCTTAAGATGCTGCTCGACCGGATAGAGCGCGTGGGATACCGTGTTCGCCGGCGCGGCATGGCCGATCTGCACCGTGACCGGGTCATGCTGGACCTCGCGCACCAGTTTCCGGATGTCATCGGGCATCGTGGCCGAGAACAAGAGGGTCTGGCGTCTGACCGGCAAATGTTTGATGATCTTCCGGATATCGGGCAGGAATCCCATGTCGAACATGCGGTCCGCCTCGTCCAGTACGAGAATTTCCACATGCGACAGGTCGATTGTTTTCTGATTGAGATGATCGAGCAAACGGCCCGGGCAGGCTACGACAATTTCGACGCCCGCACGCAGTTTCTGAATTTGCGGATTCACGCCCACTCCGCCGTAAACCGTGGCGCTGCGCAATTTTGTGTCCCGGCCGAGCGCAACAATGGACACGTGGATCTGCTCGGCAAGCTCCCGCGTCGGGGCGACGATCAGGGCGCGCACACGGCCGCGCGGTCCCTTCAGCAGGCGTTCCAGGAT
>JBARHM010000434.1:0-1566 GCA_049799235.1 Gallionella sp. | reverse complement strand
GTGATAGACCGTTATCGTGCACTGGAAAAAATCACAGATAGCGAACGGAGCACGCACACAACTGAAATAGCGGATCTGCGCCGAAGGTCGCGATTGATCCATTGGGCGATCAGCCTCTGCACCGTTTGCGCCTTGTTCATCTGCATAGTGATAGCGGGACTTTTTATCGGTTCTGAATTGGGCAAGGATCCTTCGGGCATGGTGGCTGCGTTCTTCATTGCTGCAATGCTGGCGTTGACCTCCGGATTATTGTGTTTTTTGCGTGAAATCACACTGGCAACCAGCAGCATAAACATACATAAGAAAGCGCGGTAGGATGGATTGATCCTGGCTCCAACCAAACAGCCACTACCAATAGAAAATATGCAGATTTTTATTGATGCCGATGCGTGCCCCAAGATGATCAAGGAAATCCTGTTCCGTGCTGCGGGCCGGATGAAAATCCAGCTCACGCTGGTGGCAAACAAGATGCTGTATTGTCCTCCTTCGCCATATATTCGTGCCATGCAGGTTCCGGCGGGATTCGATGTGGCCGATAACAAGATCGCACAACTGGTCGAGCCGGGCGACCTGGTGATCACCGCCGACATTCCGCTGGCCGCCGATGTGATCGCTCGGGGTGGTCATGCGCTGAATCCGCGCGGGGAGTTTTATACGAGGGACACGATCCAGGAACGGCTGACGATGCGCAATTTCATGGACGGCCTGCGTGGCAGCGGCGTGGAGACGGGCGGTCCGCCGACGCTCAGCCAGAAAGACCGTCAGGAATTTGCGAATCAACTGGACAGGTTTCTGGCCAGGCGCGGCGGCTGATTACCAAGCCATGAGGGTGGTCCGTAGCGCCAACCAGCGGTATCAGGTCTTGCGCTGGGCCGCCTCTCGGCTGTCTTCGGTCAGGCGCAGTACTTTTGAAGCGGAGAACAGACCGCGCAGGCGGGTTTCTTTTCCTTCGCCGATTTCCACCACCGGGAGATGGGTGCGACCGCATTTCTGCAGGACATCGAGGACATCCTGGACATTGGCCTGTTTTACTTCGTCCAGATCAATTACGACCATATCCTTGAGATTTTCCATGATGTCGGCGACCTGGATGTCCTTGTGTTTGACAAGTCCTGTACTTTGCAGGTAGCGCAATGGTTTCTCGCCCATGATGTCGTAGGCTGTGATCATTCCCAGCAGTTTTTCAGAATTCCTGTCCATGACAAACGCAGAGCGCAGGCCGGCATGTTTCATTTTCTCCAGGGCGTCGACGATCAACTCATCCGAGTCAACCGTGAAAAAAGCGCTCTCGCGGAAATCAGTCATGATGGAAGTGGCAGGGTCAGTCAATTTGACCTGCCAGGATTCCTTTCTTGGCCCCAGCACGACGGAATGGATATCCTGGGTTTTTAGATGCAGTAGGTGATGTGTGTGACGTTGCCCCATTATTATTCTCCACAAATTGATATGTCATCGCTCCCAAGGCAAGCTCTTGCCAGCCTGCTTCGGCGCACAGGTGCGGATTCTAACCCGTAGTCGTGCTGCGTACCAATTCTCCCAGCGAAAAGCTGTGGATCGGAGTGAAGC
>JBARHM010000433.1:0-5374 GCA_049799235.1 Gallionella sp. | reverse complement strand
AAACTATCGCTCTGGCCACCGCCCTGCAACTCGCGCGTGAGACGGGCGTCATCCTGCATATTTGTCGCGTATCCAGCGCTGCCGCCGTGGACATGATCCGTTCAGCAAAACGGGAAGGATTGAAGGTAACCTGCGATGTATCCATGAATCATGTGCACCTTACCGAGATGGATATTGGATACTTCGACGCAAATTGCCATCTCGCGCCCCCTCTGCGCAGCCTGCTGGACAAAGCGGGGCTGCGTGCGGGGTTGCTTGATGGCACGATAGATGCGATCTGTTCCAATCATTCACCGGTGGACGACGATGCCAAACAATTGCCATTCGCCGAAGCTGAAGCCGGAGCGACCGGCCTGGAATTGCTGCTGCCGCTGGTGCTGAAATGGGCGGAACAGGAGCGCGTTCCGCTGCTTGATGCGCTGGCACACATTACAATCAACCCCGCACAATTGCTCGGGCAAAAGATAGGGCATCTTTCAGTCGGTGCTCATGCGGATATTTGCGTTTTCGATCCAAAAGCTTCATGGAAGGTAGAGCCCGCCGCGCTGAAAAGCCAAGGCAAGAATACGCCGTTCAATGGTTACGAGATGCAAGGACGGGTACGTTATACGCTGCTCGACGGACAAATTGTGTTCCAACAATAATACGCATCCTCAGACCAGGCTTTCGTTTTTTCCGGAATATATGAACCCACTGCTTGATTTTACCGGTCTGCCGCGATTCGCGGAGATCAAACCCGAACATGTCGCTCCGGCGATAGAGCAATTGCTGGCCGAGAACCGCGCACTGATCGGTTGCCTGCTGGCCGATGATGCGCCGCCCGTTTGGCAGAACTTCATCGTGCCGATGGAAGATGCCAACGAAAGGCTGTCGCGCGCCTGGGGGCCGGTGGGGCATCTGAACGCGGTAATGAACAGTCCTGAATTGCGCGAGGTATATAACGCCACGCTGCCCAGGATCACCCAGTATTATGCCGAACTCGGGCAAAATCTCGCACTGTTCGAAAAATTCAAAAAGCTGCGCAACAGTCCGGAATACGCCGGCCTGAGTGCGGCACGCAAAAAGATCATCGAGAATGAATTGCGTGATTTTCGTCTCGGCGGTGCGGAGCTGCCGGATGCCCAGAAGGTGCGCTATCTCGAAATACAGGAAAAACTGTCGGAGCTGTCATCGCGTTTTTCCGACAACCTGCTGGATGCCACTAACGAATTCTCGCTGCTCATCGAGAGCAAGGACGAATTGAGCGGCTTGCCTGAGGATGTGCTGCATGCGGCGCAGGAGGCCGCACTAGCACTTCAAAATACCAACCCGATTTCGAAAGTCAAACAAGGCGGCGAGGAGCGAACGACGCAGGCAGTGCAACTGGCACGACCAGGAGTGAGCGAGGAAGCCAACGCAGTTTCACCGATGAAATCGGGTTGGTTGTTTACGTTGAAAGCGCCGTCTTATATGCCGGTGATGCAGTACGCCGACAACCGTGCATTGCGCGAGAGGATGTATCGCGCCTATGGCACGCGCGCCAGCGAGTTCGGCAAACCCGAATGGGACAACACCAAACTGATGGATGAGATCGTCAAGCTGCGCGGCGAAGAAGCGCAGTTGCTCGGCTTTGCCAACTACGGCGAACTATCGCTGGCGAGCAAGATGGCGAATACACCGCAACAAGTGGTCGAGTTCATGCGCGAGCTCGCGCAGCGCGCGCGGCCGTTTGCAGAAAAGGACCTGGCCGAACTGCGCACATTTGCCAAAGCTGAATTGGGCATCGCCGATCTGCAATCCTGGGATGTCGGTTATGCCAGCGAAAAACTGCGCGAGCAACGCTATGCATTCTCCGATCAGGAGGTGAAGCAGTATTTCCCCGAAAATGCCGTGCTGCCCGGCATGTTCCAACTGGTCGAGACGCTGTACGGTTTGCAGATCAAGCCGGCCAGCGCTCCGGCACTTCGACCCTTCGACAAGGCTCAGGACAGGCCAGGCTCAGTACAGGTCTGGCACGACGATGTACGCTTTTTCGATATCCGTGACGTGAGCGGGCAACTGGTCGGACAGTTTTATCTCGACCTGTATGCACGCAACAGCAAGCGCGGCGGGGCATGGATGGACGATGTAATCACGCGCCGCCGCCTGCCGGCAGGCATCCAGACACCCGTTGCTTATCTGAATTGCAACTTCTCGGCACCGGTAGGTGGCAAGCCTGCCGTGTTCACCCATGACGAGGTGATCACGCTATTTCATGAATTCGGTCATGGTCTGCATCATCTGCTCACCGAGGTGGAAGATATCGGCGTGTCCGGCATCAATGGCGTGGAATGGGACGCGGTCGAACTGCCCAGCCAGTTCATGGAGAACTTCTGCTGGGAGTGGGATGTACTGCACGGTATGACTCGCCATGCCGATACCGGTGAACCGTTTCCCCGCATCCTGTTCGACAAGATGTTCTCCGCGAAGAATTTCCAGAGCGGCTTGCAAACCCTGCGCCAGATAGAATTCTCGCTGTTCGACATGCTGATGCACAGCAACTTCGAGGCAGGAAGAGGGAAGAGTATTCTGCAATTGCTTGATGAAGTGCGGGCCGAAGTCGCGGTGCTGATCCCGCCCGCATTCCATCGTTTCCCGCACAGTTTCTCACACATCTTTGCCGGTGGATATGCCGCGGGCTATTACAGCTACAAATGGGCGGAAGTGCTGTCCGCCGATGCGTACAGTCTGTTTGAGGAGAACGGCGTGACAAATCCCGATGTGGGCGCGCGCTTCCGCAGCGAGATCCTGGCGATGGGCGGCAGCCGCGATGCGATGCAATCGTTCGCCGCGTTCCGTGGTCGTGAGCCGAGCATGGACGCGCTACTGCGGCATAATGGGCTGCTCGAAACTTCAGGACATCCCTAAAAATCCAGATTTCATCCCAACTGATGGAACAACTAGCCATTCGACTAAGCTGTCTAAAGTCGATAGCCAAGTCGCTGGTTATGCTGTGTTGCGGAAAAAATTTCTTGCTAACATATGTGCATGATATGCGGCGCTACGAAGTGGAGTAAGCAGGCAATGCGCGCAGCGGATGCTCGCAAATTTTTTCCGCGCCTTGTTGACGACTCCGCACGGGTTGTTTTTGCCCGTAGCGGATCGGCGTCCCCTTGTGGGGCATTTAGGCGAACTCTGAATTTTTAGAGACACCCTTCTTGAGGAGGTTAAAGTGATGCGCATTCTTGCGTTGTTTGTCTGTCTGGTGATCCACTCGTTAACTGTTCAGGCGGCTGATGTGTACCGCTGGGTCGACTCGAGGGGCATTGTGCATTACAGCGATATGCCCTCTCCCGATGCAGAAAAGCTTGATCCCAAAAAATTTTCTGGCCAGGTAGCGCCGGATGAAGACTTGTCTTATGGGACACGTATCGCACGGCAGAATTTCCCGGTCACCTTGTATGTAGGTTCCGGTTGCGTCGATATATGTAATCAGGCGCGCAACTTGTTGAACATGCGCGGCATCCCCTACGCTGAAAAAGCACTGCACACCAAAGATGAGGTCGATGCGTTCAGGAAGCTTACCGGCAGTGAGATCGTGCCTACCCTTGCGGTGGGAAAATCCTATTTGAAAGGACTTCAGGCCGAGCAGTGGCATGGCGAACTCGATATCGCAGGCTATCCAAAGATCGCGCCATATCGCGCGCCAAATACGGAGCCCGCCAAACCTGCGGCCGAAAAACCTGCCCAGCTTGTGCCCGAAACCACTGATGTCGAGGAAAGCCCGACCACACCATGAGGCTGGCGACCTGGAACGTCAATTCGCTCAAAGTCCGTCTGACGCATGTGCTGGACTGGATCGCCGCAAATCCGGTCGATGTGTTGTGCCTGCAGGAAACCAAGCAGCAGGACGAGGATTTTCCGCAGGCAGCATTGCAGGCGGCGGGTTATCACAGCGTATTCTGCGGACAGAAGACCTATAACGGCGTGGCGATCCTGAGCCGCAAAGCTGCCAGCGATGTGCAGTACGGCATCCCCGATCATGACGACGATCAGAAACGCGTCATTGCGGCCACCTTTGGTGATATACGAGTTGTGTGTGTTTATGTCCCGAATGGTCAGGCTGTCGATTCCGACAAGTATTGCTACAAGCTGGGCTGGCTCGATAAGCTGCGCAATTGGCTGACGGAAGAACTGCAGCGCCATCCGAAATTGGTATTGCTGGGCGACTACAACATCGCGCCGGAGGACCGCGATGTGCATGATCCCGTCGCATGGCAGGGCAACGTGCTGGTCAGCGAACCGGAACGTGAGAAGTTCCGCAGCCTGGAACAACTCGGCCTGCGCGACAGTTTCCGCCTGTTCGAACAACCCGAGAAATCATTCAGTTGGTGGGACTACAGGATGATGGCGTTCCGCCGCAACCACGGCTTGCGCATCGACCATATCCTGATCAGCGAACCGCTGGTAGCGCAATGCAGAAGTTGCGTGATCGACAAGGTGCCACGCAAACTGGAGAGGCCGTCGGATCACACGCCGGTGGTGGTGGAGTTGTAGGTATACATTTCGGAGAGAAATGGTGCTTGAGCTTGTCTATTACGTGGCAGCTAGCGTCGATGGCTACATTGCAAGACCAGACGGAGGACTGGACTGGCTTGCGCCATACGAGGGCGGTGACGAAGACTACGGTTATGCCCAATTCTACAAGTCGGTAGACGCAGTGCTGATGGGTCGAAAGACCTATGAGAAAAGCCTTTCCTTTGGAACATGGCCATACCCCGGAAAGCCATGTTGGGTGTTCTCGCATGGCAGTTCCAAGAATGTGCCTGCTGATGTGGTGGTCACCACGCAGAGTCCCGCGCTAGTCGTGTCAGAAATCGCATCGCGATGCATAAAGCGCGCATGGCTGGTGGGCGGCGGTGCACTGGCTGCCTCGTTCCAGTCGCAAGGGCTCATCACTGAATACATAGTCACCATCATCCCGGTGATACTGGGTGACGGGATTCCACTGTTTGCGCCGTCCGGCTCGACTGAAAATCTGAGGCTGGTTGAAGCCAAGCAATATCCGGATGGCTTGATGCAACTTCGATATTCGCATCCAGAATGACATCTATCATTCACAAGCGCGTAGGTGGGTTGAGCATTGTGATACCCAACAACAATTAACAACCGTTCGTGCTGAGCTTGTCGAAGCATGAATGACCAAAGTCAACTTCGCCGGGGGTTGCCCGGCAGCAAGTTACCTTTCTTGTCTTGCCAAGAAAGGTAACTCAAAGAAGGCGCCCCCGGTTTGCCGCCCCTGCGGGGTTCCCTCGATCAGCCGCAAGGAAGCGGAGGTTTAGGCGAGCACTGTTCGAGTCCCGCAGTGGGGCGCGGGGTGTGCGCCCCGCCAGGTCGAGTTGCGCAGCCCCGCTTG
>JBARHM010000432.1:0-1916 GCA_049799235.1 Gallionella sp. | reverse complement strand
CATCCGTTATGGTTCGATACCTCACCACGAACGGAAGTACCCTGTGCTGAGGCTGTCGAAGCATCAGCCCGAACGGATCGAATAAATTGACGTTTATTTGAGTATCTGCAATTACTCCAGTGCTGCCCAACCCTCCTTGAGCCGTTTGCGCCATCCTGGTCCGCGTGACTGTGCATCTATGCAGCAGATCAGGCAGCCAGCAATTCTTTGGGTTTTACGCTTTTCTCGATCTCCTTGCCTACTGCTGCTCGTGCCACCTTTACATCATAGCTGCTTTGCAGGCTCATCCAGAAATCTGGCGTGCCGCCAAAGAATCGAGCGAGGCGCAGGGCGGTATCGGCAGTGATACCGCGTTGTTCGTTTAGAATCGCAGTGATCCGATTAGCGGGTACGTCCAGCGCTTTGGAAAAAGCATTGGCGGACAGATTCAGTTCTTCCAGTTCACCCTTGAGAATTTCCCCGGGGTGGATTGCACGCATTTTGTTAGCCATGTTCATTCTCCTTTTAGTGGTAATCAACGATTTCCACGTTGTAAGCATCAGCATCTTTCCATTCGAAGCATATGCGCCATTGTTGATTGACGCGGATGCTGTATTGTCCGGCACGCTCTCCGCCTAATGCTTCGAAGCGGTTGCTCGGCGAAGCCATCAAATCGTTGATGGTCTTGGCGTTGTCCAGAATTTCGAGCCTTCTTTCTGCCTGAGCCGCGCAGGATTCAAATTACCTGACTCGCTTTCCTTGGTAGACGGCAGCCGTATCTTTGTTGCGGAAAGATTTTATCATGGCTGAATGTTGTGGATTTTATGTTGTACGTCAAGCGTAATATAAGTTCTATAAAATCATTTCTGGATGGTGCGCTCGACTATGCTCAGGATCGAAGGCCTTGAGCTGCCCCAGGTTTTTCGGGCACACCAATTAAGATACACACTGAGCTAACCCGCCTTGATCCTTTTGCGCCATGCTGCGCAGCGCGACTGTGCATCGTCCCACGCTGAGCGAAATTCGTCCGGGCGTATCACTCCTCAAACCCGCCCTCGCGCTGATGCCGGATCGCCAGAACCAGTGCGACATCATGCTGCACGTCGTAGGTATATAGCGCCACGTAGCCGGTGCGTCCGCGTGAAATTACCAGTTCGCGGTAACCTTGCTCGGCGATTCGGCCAACCAGGGGATGCCGTTTAAGGATTTGCAGGCCGCCTATCAACATCATGCCGGTTTCGCTTGCAGCATCCGGTTCGGTAGCGAGCAGGAAATCGGCCAGCCGCTTGATTTCTTCTGCGGCGCGCGGCGCCATGACAAGACGCGTCATCAGAGCTTTTTAGTTTTTGGCCACTTTGCGCGTTTGCCGTCCAGCCTGGCCTGGATGTAGCTGAATACTTCGTCGGCATCGTAAACCAAACCGTACTCGGCCACTTCCTGTTCGGCTACACCGGCAGCCGTGATGAACGCCTGACGGCGCTCAACCAGCGCGGTCTGTGCGGACAGCGCTTCGATCATGAAGGCGTGCGGGGTTTTGCCCGCCGTTTTTGCGGCGGATGCAATGCGATTCTTGAGCTCTTCCGGTAATTTCAGTGTGGTGGAGGAAGCCATGATCTATCTCCGTGCGTGAGGTGTCACCAAAGTAACACCGCGGCGTTCGGGTGTCAATCCGGCAAGTACGATTGACTTGGGAAGTGATAATTAGTCGCGCTCGATTTAAAGCAATTTAACCGGTGTTAACTCGGCAACGGCATTTATCACGCCGCTCGTTTATCCGGCAATTTCATATCTACGACGATCTCTGAATAGGGTGCAAAAATCAGTCCATTTTCGTCTTTCTCGATAGCCATCCATTCGGTCAATCGCTCGCAATCGTTGTACACATTTTTATAGTCGCGCTTGAGTTGGCGGGCAAGTTCCGCAATGGTGGTCGCGCC
>JBARHM010000431.1:0-1942 GCA_049799235.1 Gallionella sp. | reverse complement strand
ATAAATCGCCACCATCCCCGCCACCAACCAAAGACTTGCTATCGCGGCGATCCAGAAGCCTTGCGCGCCAAGCGCAGGGACTAGCGTGTCGGTCAGCCCGAGCACGATGCCGCCGCCGAGGCCCACTCCCCACAGCAGCGTGCCGTAGATCACCATCGGGATCACGGAGCGCTTGTAGCCGCGCAGCGCATTCACCGCCACGGCCTGCAGCGCATCGCCCAGATGATACAAGGCGACCAGCATGACCAGCGGCGTCGCCGCCTTCTGCACGTCGAGGTCGGTGGTGTAGAGCGCAGCGATGTGCGGCGCGCCGAACCAGAAGATCAGGCTCAGCACCACCGCGATCGCCATGCCGAGGCGGATGCCCACCCAGCAGGTGTGCCGCGCCTGTTCGCGCTGCCCGGCGCCGATGGCCTGCCCGGCGAGCACCGCCGTCGCATTACCCAGCGCCAGCGGAATCATGAAAGCCAGTGCCGCGAGGTTCGCCGCAATCTGGTGTGCGCCCGACACCACCGGGCCGAGGCGCGCGATGAACAGCGCCATGAAAGTGAAGGCCGTCACATCCGCGATAAAAGTCAAACCAATGGGCACGCCCAGCTTCAGGAATTGTTTGATCGCAGAGAAATCCGCCACGGCAAATCGCCTGCGCAACTGGAACTGCGCATAGTTTGGATGATGCAGGCACCATCCCCATGCGGTGAACCCCTCTCTCTAACTCTCTCCCTCATGAGGGAGAAAGGACAAACGTGAAAATCAATCTTTAATTCTCGCGGCCATCAGCCAGGCATCCACCGACGTGGCGACCGCGCAGCCCGGCCCGCCCATCTCGGGCGCGCCCAGCAGGCCATACATGAACACCGCATTCAGCGGAATTTTCAGCGCCAGCGACAGCAGGTTGAAGAACATCACCGGGCTCGGGCGGGCGATGCCGGTGGAAAGGCCGAAGAAGATGCGTAACGCGAACACGCCCGGAACACCCCATGCAGATGCGGTGAGATAAGCGCGCACCTTGGTTTCGACGCTGGGCTGCAAATGCGAGATCGCGATCAATGGGCCGGGGAAGCACAGCACCAGCATCGCGATGAGCGCCAGCGCCAGCGATATCCACACGCTCTGGTGTATCTCGCGCCCGACCTCGTCGCGCCGCCCTGCGCCGTATAGCTGCGCGATGATAGGCGGCAGCGCCAGCAATACGCTGATCAGCGTCATCAGCACCGTGCTCATGATAGCAGCGGCGATGCCGACCGAGGCAAGGTCGATGGCAGACAGCCGCCCGGCCATCGCGGTGTCGATCACGGCATTTGCCATCATCGCAAGCTGCGCGACCAGAACCGGCGAGGCCAGATGGATGAGTTGCGAGGTGGGGGAAGTGCGGCGATCCATATCAGTATTCTACGGGAAGGCTGATTTGGATCTTGTTCGTAGGCTCAAGCTATCTCAACAAGGCAAACGAAGAATTACACGAAATACAGAAATAGCCGGTGGGAGACATGGAGAAGTCAAATGCAAAAACGTAATGCGAAACTGTACCGTCGAGTTTTTGCAAAAACCGTGGCCCATCCCTGATTGTTTATAGATGTGAAGGGAACGCGAGGTTGATTCCTTTAACGTGAAACTCGCGCAGCGATTCATTTGCCCTTTCTCCCGCTTGCGTAGGGGGAGAGCGTAGCGAGGGGGATTTGGATAGGGGGAAACGGCAATGGCGAGTTTCATTGTCGGGGGTGACAAACTGGCCATGCCCGTTAGCTTCATAGCCGGCAAGAAAGTCGCCGGGGGAAACGAATAATTTGGCATTGACCGGAGTGCGGCGGCCATGGATACTTCGATTTATGCGGTTCAATTTCCTATCCTTGTGACGAACTTCTGGACATGGGCCTCCATCGTCGGGCTGTCGATGACCCCCAACCTGGTGCTGGGGCCATCGGCGGCGGTCGGCGTGGGC
>JBARHM010000430.1:0-3955 GCA_049799235.1 Gallionella sp. | reverse complement strand
CCGCGTGTAATCAGGTCATCGTGCACATCCCGTTGGCGTTCCAGTTCCTGCTCCTGCCCGAATTGCTCAGGCAAGCCGCCTTCCATTTGGCGAAAGCGCCTGTCGTGCATTTTGGCGGCATAGACATGGGAGCCAGTGATCAAGCAATGACTGCCCAATCCCGCAAATTCTATCGCGCTTCGCATGGCGGCATTTGCATGGTCGGAGGAATTCAGCGCAACCAAAATACGTTGATGCAAACGGATGTCAAGTGTTGGGCGTAACTCTTCGGCCGCAGCCATAGAAACTTGGGGTGTCATGTGATTTACCTCATTATGAACAAGCGATATATTGTGTTCATACAATTTACACGAGAAATCACGGCTAAGCCGTTGCGATACTCGCGGCGTTAATTTGCTCAACTTTCTCAGGAAAAGAATCGGAATGCGTAATATGCAGCAACCGTCTGCTATTCAGCGCCTATAAGATAGTCACGATATCCGCATGTTCTTGCTTTGTAAAATCCGGCTTGACTATCTCAGTCTCTGGCTAAGTCTCTGGAGCAGACTTTTCCTGATCCTTCTCATTGCCATAATACTCCAGCATTTGCTCTAAAGTACAACGAGGACGTCTCGTTTCAGCAAGCGTGAGCCGCGAAAAATATCGAAGAAAAAGTTGTCAGAGTAATATTGACAACACAAAACCTCATGTGCACCCATTTGGCCGAAAAATTTGGGCTGGGCTAAATCAGGAATCATCATCGTGATTTCAAGGCTCTTGTTGGACACGATCTGAATTCCTGTTTCCCGAGCTGGGTCGGGCGCCACTTCTTGCATAAAAAAGCCCGGCATGACCGGGCATTGATAATGCTTGTGATGTGAATCACATGTGCTTGATGATCACTTCGCCAAATTTCGAACATGACACTTGCTTTGCGTCCTCCATCAAGCAGGCAAGATCGCAAGTGAAGGTCTTGGCCGCAATCGGATAAGGCACGTAAGGCGGGTCGCAGTGAATATAGATCAGCTCTTCTCCCTTCGGGTTTACTCAAGACCGCTGAGCGTACAGCTTCGTTTGGAAACCGCAAATCGTTCACACTTATCGTCAAGCAATGTAGGCCAGCGCTGCATTCAATGTTGCGCTGGGCCGCATGGCCTTTGATGTCTTTTCGAAGTCAGGATGATAATACCCGCCCATAACCACCGGCTTTCCTTGGCCTGCGATCAATTCGGCATTGATCTTGGCCTCGTTGTCAGCCAGCGTCTTCGCCAGGGTTGTGAAACGTGCCTGAATATCCTTATCCCTGGTCAGCGCGGCCAACGCCTGCGCCCAATAAAGGGCGAGGTAGAAATGGCTACCCCGGTTATCAATTTCACCCACCTTGCGGGCGGGAGACTTGTTGTTTTCCAGAATTCCGCTGATGGCTTGATCAAGCGTCTCTGCCAGTACCTGAGCGCGCGGGTTGTTGAATTTCTGAGCAAGATGTTCCAGTGATGCCCCCAGAGCCAGAAACTCACCGAGTGAATCCCAGCGCAAATATCCTTCTTGCTGGAACTGCTGGACATGCTTTGGAGCCGACCCGCCTGCACCGGTTTCGAACATACCTCCGCCACTCATCAGCGGTACGATGGACAGCATCTTTGCGCTGGTGCCCAGTTCAAGGATCGGGAACAGGTCGGTGAGATAATCGCGCAGCACGTTGCCGGTGACAGAGATGGTGTCCTTGCCCTGGCGGATGCGCGCCAAGGTAGTGCGACAGGCGTCCGCCGGTTCCATGATCTTGATGTCCAACCCGGTGGTGTCGTGATCCTTGAGATACTTCTCGACCTTGGCGATGATCTGAGCATCATGCGCGCGATTCTTGTCCAGCCAGAAAATGGCTGGCGTGTTAGACAGGCGCGCACGCGTGACGGCGAGCTTCACCCAATCCTGAATGGGCGCATCCTTGGTCTGGCAGGCACGGAAGATGTCGCCTTGCTCCACTGGCTGTTCCAGCAACATTTTTCCTGCAGCATCGACGATACGCACCACGCCATCGCCAGCGATCTCGAAGGTCTTGTCGTGCGAACCGTATTCCTCGGCCTGCTGCGCCATCAGGCCGACGTTGGGCACAGAACCCATGGTGGCGGGGTCGAGCGCACCGTTCTTCTTGCAATCTTCGACTGTGGCGACATACACGCCCGCGTAGCAGCGGTCGGGGATCATGGCCAGCGTGTCGTATGGCTTGCCGTCGGCGCCCCACATCTTGCCGCCATCACGGATCATGGGCGGCATGGACGCATCGATGATCACGTCGGAGGGCACGTGCAGGTTGGTGATGCCCTTGTCGGAATTCGCCATCGCCAGTGCGGGTCCGTTGCGGAAGCAGTCGGCGATATCGGCCACGATGGCGGCGCGCTTGTTTTCCGGCAACGCAAGCACCTTGGCCTCCATGTCGCCAAAGCCGTTGTTGACGTTGACCTTCAGTGAATCGAGCAGCGCACCATGCTTGTCGAACACGTTCTTGAAGAACACGGAAACGGCATGTCCGAACATGATAGGGTCGGAGACCTTCATCATCGTTGCCTTGAGATGCAGTGACAGCAGCACGTCCTCCTTCTTTGCCGCTGCAATCTGCTCGGTGTAGAACCGGCGCAGCGCGCGGCGGCTCATCACGGCAGCATCGATGATCTCGCCAGCCTTGAGCGCCAGCTTGTCCTTGAGCACGGTCACCTTGCCGTTCTTGTCCACGAATTCGATACGGGTGTTGATGGATTCCGGCACGGTCACGGATTTTTCGCTGCCGTAGAAATCGCCGCTGGTCATGTGGGCCACGCGGGTCTTGGAAGTTGGAGCCCAAGCGCCCATCCTGTGCGGATGTTTGCGTGCATATTGCTTGACCGAGGCGGCGGCGCGGCGGTCGGAATTGCCTTCGCGCAGCACCGGGTTCACAGCGCTGCCGAGGACCTTGCTGTAACGCGCCTTGATGTCCTTTTCGGCATCCGTTTTCGGGACTTCCGGATAGTCTGGAACTTTGTATCCCTGAGATTGCAATTCCTTGATTGCAGCCTTTAACTGCGGGAGCGATGCGCTGACATTGGGCAGCTTGATGATGTTTGCTTCCGGTTTCAGTGTCAGTTCACCCAGTTCGGTCAATTGATCCACGATCTTCTGGCTGGGAGTGAGGTTCTCGGGGAAGTTCGCGAGAATGCGTCCTGCGAGGGAAATATCCCTGGTTTCGACGGCGACACCGGCTGCCTTGGTGAAGGCTTGTACGATGGGGAGCAAAGAATAAGTGGCCAGCGCCGGTGCTTCATCGGTCAGGGTGTAAATGATTTTTTTGCTCATCATGTATTTCTCATTTAGTAAAATTCAGTAACCATTTCTTCGTATACTGCACGCCACTTGCTGGCCAGTATTGAAATACAATAAACAAAATGGGTCATATCCTGCTGTTCAACAAACCTTATGGGGTGATTTGCCAGTTCGTCGCGATGGCCGACACCCGACCCCGGCCGATTATATCGTGCTTCCTGGCTATTATTCTGCCGGGCGACTGGATACCGACAGCGAAGGACTGCTGGTGCTGACCGACGACGGGAAGTTGCAACACCGTATCACCGATCCTAAACATAAGCTGCCCAAGACTTATTGGGCGCAGGTAGAAGGTGTGCCTGACCAAGCCGCGTTGAAACGATTGTGTTTGGGCGTGAAGCTATCCTCGCCCCACAACCTGCCGAAGTGCGACTCAGAGAACCTTGAACAATCACATTGACAAACAAAGCAGTGACTATTAACGTGCATGTGATGATGTTAACTCTAGAGGTCATCATGTGTAATTCCTTGTCGTGCCGTATCGTGCAGGTAGCTTTATTTGTTGTCATGGGTTTGACTAGCATCGTTTATGCGGCCGAACGGTCCGGCACAGCACTCAGCAAACCTGCGAAATCGCTCACTGGCACATGGTATGGAACAGAGGGAGCGATCACTTTCAAAG
>JBARHM010000429.1:0-2730 GCA_049799235.1 Gallionella sp. | reverse complement strand
GCGCGTAAACCAAAACCCCCTCCAGCTCCCCCTTGTCAGGGGGCGAGACGAGACTCCTCCCCTGACAAGGGGAGGCGGGGAGGGGTTTGGAGTTGTGGTTATTAAAAAAGGAAGCAACCATGAGTTTGAAATGCGGGATCGTCGGCCTGCCCAATGTGGGCAAATCCACCCTGTTCAATGCGCTGACCAGGGCGGGCATCGCGGCGGAGAATTATCCGTTCTGCACCATCGAGCCGAACGTCGGCATCGTCGAGGTGCCGGATGTGCGCATGGCGGCGCTGGCGGAGATCGTCAAGCCACAGCGCATGCAATATGCGATCACCGAATTCGTCGACATCGCCGGTCTCGTTGCGGGTGCATCCAAAGGCGAGGGGCTGGGCAACCAGTTCCTCGCCAACATCCGCGAGACCGATGGCATCGTCAACGTGGTGCGCTGCTTCGAGGACGACAACGTGATCCACGTAGCCGGCAAGATCGACCCGATCGCCGACATCGAAACTATCATCACCGAACTGGCGCTGGCCGATCTCGCCACTGTTGAAAAAGCGCAGCAGCGCAACAACAAACTGGCTAAATCGGGCCACAAGGAAGCTGCCAAACTGGCGGTATTGCTGGAGCAGGCCGCAGCGCATCTCGACCAAGGCAAACCGGCGCGCATAATGAAGCTGGATGCGGATCAGTTCGCGCTGCTCAAGCCGCTGTGCCTGCTGACCGTCAAGCCCGCAATGTATGTAGCCAACGTTGCGGAAGGGGGTTTCACCAACAACCCGTTGCTGACCCGCCTGGAAGAGTTCGCCGCCAAAGAAGGTGCGCCGGTCGTTCCGATCTGCGCCGCGCTGGAAGCGGAGATCGCCGAGCTTTCGGATGAAGACAAGAGAGAATTTCTCGCCGATGCCGGCTTGGCCGAACCCGGCCTGAATCGACTGATCCGCACCGGCTACAACCTGCTCGGGCTGCAAACCTATTTTACTGCCGGTGTGAAGGAAGTGCGCGCCTGGACCATACACAAAGGCGACACTGCGCCGCAAGCGGCTGGCGTGATCCACAACGATTTCGAGCGCGGCTTCATCCGCGCCGAAGTGATTTCATTTGAAGATTTCGTCAAATACAAAGGCGAGCAAGGTGCGAAAGATGCCGGTAAGATGCGCGTGGAAGGCAAGGAATATGTGGTGCACGATGGCGATGTGATGCACTTTCGCTTCAACGTCTGAGAACCAAAACGGTACTCGACACTATCTGTTCAGGGAATGCGCCATTCAGAAGTTATCATCCGCGATTTATGCTGAAGGAGCGAGAACATGAAGTATTCAGTTTTATTCTTTACAGTTCTGGTATCTGCAGAGGCATTTGCAGCGACTTCTGTTCCGGTGGTCCCGTTGCAGCAGAAACTGACCGCGGTCGAATATTCCAGTGGAGGCCGTCAAACCGGCTGCGGACTGAGAATTACCGGGGTGACCAGTCAAAATTTATCGCTCAACGTCCTGATTACCGTGTTCATGAAGGAGGCTGGAGTCACATTCGGCGTGGTCAAGGTGGTCGCCAGAAAAATGGACATGAAAAAAGGTGTGCCTCTCCCACAGGACGGATCAGCGACATATTCGAGCATCGGACAAATCCGCAAGGCGTGGATAAAGCCGGACTCGGGCAGTCAGCCGCTGGTTTATCAGAACGGCAAGTCCTCGCATAACGACGCCTATATGGTGTCGACAGAATTTGCAAGCACCGTTGATCTGCTGGTCGCGATATCTAGGGAAAACTTCAGGGTGGGATTGAACAGAAGCGATGAAGGACCGGATGAGATATTCCAGTTTGATCGGCGGATAAGTCAGGAGGAAGCCGGAAAGTTGTCCGTCTGCATGAATAATCTCAGGGCGGAGATAGAGGAAGGCAAGCGTAATAACACTTTCTGAAAAACAACCGATGAAAATTCTGATATGACTACTAGCCATCTGGCTAATCCAGCAAATGAAGCTGGGCAAGTCATTGGTTATAGCTATTTCACTAGTTCGCAAGCCTAACATCATTTTGCCGGGCACACAGAAGACAGAAGCCAAGTTGCTGGATATTGCCATCTGAGTCATGCCCCTATATAAAAAATTCCTCGACGGCGTCCCGGAGTATCTCGCGCGCTATTACTGGTGGGCATATCTGTGGCACTGGGGAATCTGGTTCTTCGATCATCAGCCTGTCATCAACACGATCCTGTTCGGACACTATGACCGGCTGCTGACACAAACGCTGGCGCAAGTCGAGACCAAGCCGGGCGCCAGGCTGCTGCAACTGACCTGCGTGTATGGGAAGCTCACCCCTTCGCTGCTGTCAGTTACCGATAATGAAGTTCATCTTTGCGACATCGCCACCGGCCAGTTGCGCTTGGCGCGGCGCAAGACTGTGTCTGTTACTGATCGTTGCCATCTGGCGCGCATGAATGCGGAATGTCTGGGTTATTGCGACGATGCGTTCGATCAGGTGATCGTATTCTTCCTGTTCCACGAGATGCCTGCCGAAGCGCGCCGGATAACCTATGCCGAAATTGCACGTGTGGTCCGGCCGGGAGGCTCGGTGCTGATCACCGAGTATGGCGCGACGCCGCAACATCATTGGGTATACCGGATCATGCCGTTTCGTCGGCTGCTCGGCCGCCTCGAACCATTCCTGCCGGGATTTTGGCAGGAGGATATGACGGCAGGATTCAACGATGCGCTCAGGCAGAAAGGCAAGGCACTGGTT
>JBARHM010000428.1:0-1883 GCA_049799235.1 Gallionella sp. | reverse complement strand
GCAATGGTCAAGAGATTCGGAAGTTCTGCGGCCCGTCCTTCCGGAGAGCCGAAAGTAATATCAGCGCCATAACAAAAGGAGGAAAAGAAATGAAAAAGATTTTCGGAATTGCCGCGATCTCGCTCGTTTTTGGCCTCATCGCAGGATGCTCAGATGCAAGCTCAATTATTGAAAAGGGTGATTCTATTATCATTGCAGCAAGAAAAAATAGCCAGGCGGCAATGCGATTAGGAGCAACTATCGGAGAATTATGCGCAATTCAAGAATACGCAAACCCGGCGAATAATAATAAAACTCTCGAAGAAATACGAAAAGACTTAGAAATTTGTATTGAAAAAGAACTTAAAGAGAATGAAATCAAATGAACTCATCATCTAAAAAACTTCACGAGAAGATTATTCGACATCTCAAAGGCATCATCCATGCCTGGGAGGAATGGATCAAGGAACAGGAAGAAGAACCAAAAAAACAATAAATCGTCAAGCGCGCCCTCACGCCTCGCTCGCCAGAGCCTCGCTATCCGGCCTTCTTGAAAAAAACATAAAAGGAGGATTTACAATGAAAAAGATTCTCGGGATTCTGGCAGTAATGGTTCTGGTTCTGATGGTGGCGACAGCGGCGCAGGCGGGGGCGGTATTGGCGGATGTGGGCGCGGACTCGATGTTGACGTCGTTCTTCAACGGCACAGCGCCGGGGAACCTGACGCTCAAGCTCTTCTGCACGAACACGACTCCGGCGGACACGGACATCAACACGACCTATACAGAATGCGCGGGAGGAAACTATTCGGCGAAGACACTGACGCAGGGGTCCTGGACCATTACCGTGGCGAACGATCCTTCTGATGCGGTGTATGCTGATCAGGTGTTCAGCTTCACAGGTGCGCTGACCACGAACGGGACGATCTACGGATACTATGTCCTGGCCGGCTCGGTGCTGGTCGGATCGGAGACCCTGGCGACGCCGTTTACACCCAACGCCGGGTATTCGCTCACGATCACGCCGAAGTTCAAACTGAGCAAGGGGACGCCGAACTAGGGAATCAGGTTGAAGGCTGAAGATTGAGGCATAAAGAGGGCAACCATGTCTAAAATAATATCTGTCCCAACGATAATTCCTGTTACCCGCAGGGATTTTTTGAAAGGCGCGGGCGCGCTTGCGGTAATGTCCGCTTTCGGGGGGCTGGCTGTCCCCTCGAAGGCGCGGGCTTATCAGATGTGCAGTGCCCCGGCCGCCAATGTATACAGCGACATCCTATCTTATTGGGATATGGAGACTGACGCACTCAATAAGCCTTCTACTTGGGGGAATGCTACGTATGGAGGTGGAGGTGCTCTCTCAACAAGTCAACATGCAGTAGGGGCAAAGTCTTTAAGCATTGCGGATCAACTTCAATCAAAAGCGTACTTTGCTTATTCGGGACATAACATCAGTGAATGGTTTGGGCTTGATGAAGGGGCAGTTGGAGCTTACGTCTATGTTCCTACTGCCTTTGTAGATCAGGTATTCATTATGCAGTTTTATGTTAATTCACAGAATCAAATTTACTTTTTATGGAATGGTACTGCGGGTCATATATATACCACAAGAATTGCTAATAACGTTGGCGTTGGATTGTCGGACGTTACCACAGGGATAACCCCAGACACATGGGCTTATGTCGAATATCACTGGAGTGTATCAAAGGCATTGCCTGATGGACATTCTCAAGAGTTTAGGGTAAATGGGGTTACAGTTGCATCAACCACGACCACGCTTACATCTTTTTCAGCAGGCACTAATCCTACATCAGCTCAAATAGGAAATTATCAAGGGGGTGCTTCAAATGACTTTTATATGGATCAATTTTTAGGCACAAATGACCCCAACCGAGACTTGTATGC